>JASFTE010000664.1:0-3423 GCA_050114035.1 Armatimonadota bacterium
CAGCGCTGGCCGCGAGGATGGCATCCACCGACAGGTCGGCCCGGAAGATGAGCGCCCGCAGCCCCCGGTCCTTGAACAACTCGCACAAACGCTCCGGCGCGCGCAGATGGTCCCGGAACACACACCCATTACCGTGCAGTGTGTCGCCCTCGACCACGAGAGCGAGCGTGCCGCCCTGCTCGGCGGCCGCCGCCGCGATCATCTTGTAGCCCCGGTCAATCAGCGACGCCGGGATCGTGTGTCCGGGGGGATAGGCCGTCAAGCCGCGCACGGAGGCCTGAAGCGACACAGCGGCCGTCCGCACCTGCTCCGAGACGTACGCGAGCTTCTGCTCTTCGGATTCCTTGGCCTCCGCTGGCATGTCACTGCCCCACTGAAGACAGCACTAAAGCACCCGCGGCCTCCCACTGTCGAGGCCGCCGCGGTATCGGGGCCGCGGCTCTTCCGGCTGTCTCCGTCTCATATACCACGTTCCACGCGGTTTACTGCACCCATACTTGGCCCGTTTCGCCTCCCAGACGCCGGCATCGGCGGCCCCCGGGAGGCCCTGGCCAGAGGACTGGGCCCGTCGGGGAGGGAACTGCACGGCGGCGCTCACCATGGGCTCCCGGGGAGTGATGCGCGTGCGGCCGCAAGACATTGCCGTCTACGAGGTCTGCCAGGAGCGCTCAGCGCCCGCGCTGACGGATATCGAGGGCGCGCTGGCGCCCACGCTGAGCCAACCCGGCCTTGGTTCCCGCCTGCCGCCCGGGGCGCGCATTGCCATCACGGCCGGAAGTCGCGGCATCGCCAACGTCCCCGCCATCCTGCGCCTCGTCGCCGATCTCGTCCGCGAGAGCGGTGGGGAGCCGTTCCTCGTCCCGGCTATGGGCACCCACGGCGGCGGCACGGCGGAGGGGCAAGTGTGCGTGCTCGCCGCCATGGGCGTCACGGAGGAGGCCGTTGGCGCGCCGATCCGCTCCTGCATGGACACCACCTGCATCGGCCGCACCCCGGCCGGTACGGACGTGCGGATCGACCGCCTGGCGTCCGAGGCCGACGGCATCATCGTCGTGGGCCGCGTGAAGCCCCACACCGATTACGGCGGCACGACTGAGAGCGGACTGCTCAAGATGCTGGCCGTCGGGCTGGGGAAGGCCGAGGGCGCCCTGCTGGTGCATTCGTGGGGGACCGCCGGCCTGCGCGACATCGTCCCCCAGACGGCGCGCGTGATCCTCGACTCCGGCAAGGTCCTCCTCGGCGTGGCCATCCTGGAGAACTCATGGGCCGAGACGGCCATGGTGGAGGTGGTGCAGCCGGCGGACTTCGAGCGTCGAGACGGCGAGCTGCTGGTGACCGCCAGGCAGTGGGCCCCCGGGCTGCCATTCGACGAGGCCGAGGTGCTCGTCGTGCGTCGCCTGGGCAAGGACATCAGCGGCACAGGCATGGATGCCAAGGTCATCGGTCGCACCGTCTGCCTCTCCGAAGGGCCGCCGCCGAGCCCGCGTATCCATGTTATCGGCGTGCTGGATCTGACACCGGGAACGTACGGGAATGCCGTGGGCATCGGCATGGCGGACCTCACCACCGAGCGCCTCGTGGACGCCATCGACATCGAGGCCATGCGCAAGAACACCATGACGGCCCGCTCCGTGCCCGGCGCACGAATCCCCCTGGCGCTGCCCACGGATGAGGCCCTGCTGGAGGCCGCCCTGCAGCTCGTCCCGGCGCCCAAACAGCCTGCTCCCCGCATCGGCATCATTGAGGACACCCTGCACCTCCGCCGTCTGCACGTATCGGAGGCCCTCGCGGCCGAACTCCGTGGTCTGGATCACATCACGGTATCGGACACGCCCCAGTTGCTCCCCTTCGACGCAGAGGGCCGTCTGCGGGCCCTCTGACGGGCTCTGCGTGGGTTGCTCGCTCAGGCTCTGCCGGGGCGGCGCAATCTGGGCCGCGGCTGTTACAGAATAGTTACATCTGGTGTGGTTCTTTTTACAGGGAGCTCGGGGCTACCAGGGTATATAGGAATCAGATACCCTCCCTTTGACGAAGCCGAGCGCAGCGCCCCGGAGCCAGCAGCTGCGCTCGGCGCTTTTTTGTGCCCCTGGATTCCCGTCCCCTGCCTCCTCCAGCGACTGTCCGGCCTGCAGGCCCCATCGCCGTGCGTGGGGAACTGGCGAGCGCACGCGGGCTCGTCCTGCGCGTGACGTATCTTGCACTGCTGAGGAGTGAAGCGGAGTGCGATTGAGAGCCGCCGCCACGCCGTCTCTGGTCCGGGCAATCTCGTTGGCCGCAGGAGCCGCCCTCCTGTCCTTTGCGGCGGACACCGCCGCCCAGCAGCGGGACGCCGATGGCGATTCCATTCCCGACGAGCTTGAAGAGCGCCTCGGCACCGATCCGGCGGCGCCGGAGGACCTGGTGCTCGTCTACGACGACAAGGCCCAGGGGGCGGGCGATGAGAGCATCGGCCCGCGGCGCAGACTGGCCCCCGACATCACGAGGGTCTACACCTGCAACGTCGCCGGCGATCGGTATCTGTGGAAGATCGAGTTCGCCCAGGAGTACCTCGGCGACGGCTCCATCTTCCACCTCTACACCGACCTGGACAACGACCTGACCACCGGCCGCCAGGACAAGGAGTTCGTCCGCGGCACCGACGTGATGTACAGCTTCGTGGACGGCCGCAGTGATCCCCGCATCAACAATGCGGCGGCGAGGGCCCGGGGGGCCGCACTCATCCGCGCGGTGATCGCCGGCAACGCCATCTACGTGTGCGACGATGTCACGATCAACCAGCAGGCCGGCGAGACCAACTACCGCATCCACCTCCTCAGCCATCGCGCGGACGAGACGTCCGATTCGGACAACTCCGGCGGGTGGCTGGTGGTCAGCGTGCCCGGCGACTCCGACAAGCCCAAGCCGCCGCTGCCGGTGCCCGTGCGGCGCAACTTCGAGCTCATGCCCGCGTGGTACGAGCTGCTCCACGAGCTATGGCAGGACGAGCGGACCGTGCGGCTGTCCACCGATCAGGCGCACGCCGAGCGCTTCACCGTCCACACCAACTTCGAGCTGGAGGGCAAAGGCGACCCCGGCGAACGAGCCACGTTCACCTCGCCCACGGGCGGCCGCTACCACTTCGCCTTCGTCATCCACGAGCGCCCCGGCCGGCTCACCGGCCTCGAGCTGTCGGCGAACGGGAAGAGCATCGGTGAGGCGGCCGGGTCGGGAGAGTCGGGCCGCTTCCTGCTCTTCACACGCGAGCCGATCGCCCTGAAGCAGGGCGACGCCATCTCCCTCAGCAACGCCAAACGCGGCGGCCCCAGCCGCTTCGGCGAGTGCATGCTCCTCGCGAGCAAGCCGGAGGTCCCCCCGCTGCAGGTGCGCCACGTGGAGCGCCACATGCTGCCCGACGTGCCCGGCGAGCGCCCCGGGCGCATCATG
>JASFTE010000665.1:0-3422 GCA_050114035.1 Armatimonadota bacterium
ATTCGGCCGGCGAGGGTCTCCTAGGAGGGAGCGCCACGCAAGCCCCTGAGGAGTTGGCATGATGCCGAGCTCGAGCTCGTTGCGAGCCGCAGTGCGTGCGATGGCTGCGGCTTCTCTATTGGTGGCGTGCCTCGCTGCGGCGTTGTGCGAGCCCGCGGCGCGAGCGGATTCCCGCGCCGCGACTCGGGGCATCACGCTGACGGCCGTCATCACCGCCCCCGACGGCACGCCCGCGGCCGACGCCTGGGCCTCCCTTTGGGAAGAGACCGGCATAGGCTCAGGGGAGCAACGTCGAGGGCCTCGAACGGCGGATCGGAGTGGGCGCGTGGTATTCGCACGCCTCGATGAGGGCACGTACTGGATCGCCGTGCGGAGCCCAGGCGCCGCGCCAACGAGGCACGGTGGCATCACGGTGACGAGCGCGTATGCGGCGCCGGTGGTGCGGATCGCTCTGACCCGGTGGGCAGCGATACAGGGCCTCGTCCTCAGCGACACGGGCGACCCCATCGCCGGCGCGAGGGTGCGCGTCTACTTCTACGGCCGAGGCCCCAGCCCCGTGCCGGCTGCAGCTTGGGCGCCGCCGACCGCCGACCTGAGGGCCGATTGGCAGGGGCGATTCGTCCTGCGACGAGTGCCAGCCGGCAGGTCCTATCTCATCATCAGCGCGCCCGGACACGTGGAGGAATACACGCACCAGACCGTTGACGGCGGCGATGAGCGTGCGCTGGCCATCGTGATGGTGAGGGCTTGGTCTGGTATGGTCCGGGGCCAGATGCTCATGCCGGATGGCGAGACGCCCGTCGCCGATACGGAATTCGCCGTTCAGTTCCTGGCACGGCGCGGGGACAGACTCAGCTCTGCCGGCAGGGAACGGATTACCACAGAGGCACAGGGCAGGTTCTCGATCCGCGTGACCAAAGGGATCCATAGGGCGAAGTTCACTGCGACGGACCTGACTCCTGTGACCATCGAGTTAGATCCATCGGCCGGTGCGACGGTTTTTCGAAGCATCCGTCTGCCGCCTCTCAGTGGCATACGAGGGCGATTGGCCACAGGAGAGCCCGGTGGCCGTCCCAATTCACTCTTGGTGTGTGTTGCTCCACCCGGGCGTCTCGCCAGCGCGCCGCTGGCCCCGACGCGGCCACCGGGCCCGGACGGTCGGTTCGCGGAGCTGGCGCCCGGGCAGTCCGAGTGGCGCATTCTGGGCCTGGAGCCGGGCTTATACGAGGTGTTCACCTACGCTCCCGGAATGGCTCCCTCCCTCACCTGCGACGTGGTGGTTGCGGAGGGCGAGATAGCCGATGTAGTGGTGGATCTGCCTCTGACTCCGGGCGCGGTCACCGGGCGTGTCGTGTCATCTGACGGACGGCCGCTCGCCGGCGTGTCGGTGCACGCTCGACCGTGCGGCGGCCGCATACGATCGCTTCGCCTCTACGCGCGGACGGACGAGTTGGGACGCTACCGCATCGGGGGGCTGACGCCGGGACGTGCAGGCCTCTGGATCATGGGCAGAATGTACGGGTATGCCGAGCCGCCTGACGAGAACACCATGGTCGTTGGGGGCGCGACAACAGAGAACGTTGACCTCACGCTGTTCGTGGGCGGGAAGGTGAGCGGCATCGTCAAGCGGCGGGACGGCAAGTCGCTCAGGCGCGAGTATCGCGTAGAGCTGGACACGGGGCCGACGTCGTACCTCAACATCCCCGTGGGGCCGAACGGGACGTTCCGGGTCGCCTACGTGCATCCAGGGACCTACGAACTTCGCCTGCAGCGCATGGGACCAGGGGGATCCGAGCTCGTGGCCACCCGCGAGGCGATCGCCGTCCCCGAGGGCCAGACGGTGGACGGCATCGAGTTCGTGATCGAGGAGTAGTCTGACCGACTGAGTGAACGCGCAAGCGGCTGAGAGGGCTGCGAGGAGGTCGTGACCACGATGCGCGGATGGAGGGCTACACGAGCCGCAGGCACGACGTGGGCCGCAGCTTGTCTCCTCCTGTGCTGGAGCACGGCGTCTGCCCAGCTCCGGGCGCCCGTGATGGCGTCCCCTGAGCCCGATGCGCGGTCGGCGCGCGAGTCCTGGATCAGCGGGACGATCCTCCTGCCGACCGAGGCGCCCCTGGCCAACGCCGGGGCGCGGATCCACTTCGTGGGGCAGTACGGCGGCTTCCCCAGGTCCGTGCGCACGGAGGCCGATGGGACGTACACGGCCTCCCCCTACCGGCCCGGCACGTACGATGTTGTGCTCAAGGTGCCGGGGTATGCGGCGGTCGAGCGCAACGGTGTGCAACTGGAGCCAGGGGAGCAGCTCGCGAACATCGACTTCGTCCTGGACGCCCCCGCCAGCACCATCGCGGGCGTCGTGTACCAGCTCGATGGCACCACGCCCGAGGAGGGCGCCGACGTCTGGGTCGCCATCGTCTCGCCCCCGCGCTGGTGGCCCAGCGGCAACCGGCCCGCCATGGGATCGGCGAATGGTCGCAAGCCCACGCTCCACCCCGGCCGACCACCAGCCCATGCTGTGAGCGGGCCAGGCGGCACATTCGAGATCACCGATGTCCCCGAGGGCACATACCGCGTCTATGCGCACGCGCCGGGCTACATGGTCTCCCCGGCCGACGATGAGATCACCGTGGGCCGATCGGAGGCGGGGGCTGGCACAAGGGTGATGCTGAGGCTCGGCGGCACGGTTCGCGGCATCGTCTACGGGGCCGACGGGGAGCCGCTGGCGAAGGCGCAGCTCTCCGGCGACCAGAAGGCGCGGTATCCCCACGTCATCGCGCACTCATCTCTGCGCATCACGACGGACGAGCAGGGCCGGTATGCCGCGGAGAACCTGCTCCCCGGGCGATACGAGTGGGAGCTGGAGGGGGACGACGGCGCTCGCGCCGAGGCAGTCGTCGAGCTGCACGAGGCTGAGCTCATCGCCGGCTTGGACTTCCGCTTCACGCTGGGCTCAGCGCTCACGGTGGCGGTCACCAAACCCGACGGGGCAGCGGACGGAGAGGCCCAGGTGCAGCTCTACAGGGAGAACGACACACCCTATCCAGCCAGGGAGGGCAGGGCCCAGGCGGTGGACGCGCAGGGCCGCGTCAGGTTCGAGCACCTTCTGGACGGCGCATACTGGGTGACCGTCTCCTCCCCGCACGGCGCAGCGCGGAGGGCGGGCCCATGGACCGTGGCAGCCGGCGAGCCGCCGCCGGAGATGGATGTGCGGCTGGAGGAGGGCGCGACGATCCGCGGGCGCGTCGTGGATGAGCGCCGGGAGCCGGTGCGGGAGGCGTCCGTGACCGGCTATCGGTCCACGTACGACGGGGCCGGGCCGAGCATGCTGAGTGCCACACGCACGACCGTCACAACGGACGGCGACGGGCGCTTCGTCATCCCGCATGCCGCGGCGGGGCGATGGCGGCTGCGGGCGGAGG
>JASFTE010000666.1:0-3420 GCA_050114035.1 Armatimonadota bacterium
AAGCGCCTTGGCCGCCGCAACGCGCAGATCGTGCGTTCTGCCGTTGAGCGCAGCGCACAGGGGCTCGACGGCCCGGGGATCTCCTATCTGCGCCAGCACCTCCGCCGCGCGTGGCGGTATCTGGGGATCGTGGTCCTCGAGCGCGGCGATGAGAGCCGACACGGCGCTGTCCGATGCCCTCAAGAGGCGCTCCGCCGCCGCTCCGTGCTCTTGGGGATGATTCAGGAGATCTACCTGTTCCTGGAGCCACGCGTCCCGCCGCACGAACAGCGCAGGCGCCAGCGCCGCGGCGATGCCCAGCACAACTAAGCTCGACAGTACCCGCCTCATACGCATCTCCGACCCCTCGCCGCCAGCCAGATTCCCCGGCAGGAGGCCATCCGCCTCCGACAGCGCAAGACAGGACTTCGCAGGCGTCGTGGCGTACATGCCCTGCCGGAGGGGCTGATGGATCTGGGCAATACCGCACTGCAGGAGGCTATCACCATGCCGCGCGCAAAGCGATTCATCCTCGTTGGCCTCGACGGGTTGCAGCTTCCGATGGTGAAGCGATTCGTGGCCGAGGGCTGCCTGCCGAACTTCCAGAAGCTCCTCGAGACCGGCTCGTGCGGCGAAGTCCTCCCGTGCTGGCCCGCCTGGACGCCCACCAACTGGGGCACCATGGCCACCGGCGCCGAGCCCGGCACCACCTGCCTCGGCGGGTGGTTCCGGCGCGCCTACGACGACCTCGAGGGCGAGAACGACTTCAGCACCTTCGACAGCCGGGCGTGTGGTGCCGAGACCATCTGGGAGGCTGCGGAGAGGCAGGGCGTCCGCTCCCTCGCCATCTTCCACCCCATCACCTGGCCCCCGCGCGTCAACGACTCCATGGTCGCCGCGCCGCTCTACCAGGGCCCCGGCATCCAGCCCATGCAGATCTCCCACGGCGTGATCTGGGCAAGCCAGGAAGGGCCCGGCCCCCGGGGGCCCATGGAGTTGGTCAAGGATGGCGACCGCTGGCGAGCCGACGTCGAGCTCAGCATTGAGCTCGTAGCCGCGGGCGCCGACTTCATCGACGCGGCGCACGTGCTGCCAGGCGCCGAGGTGCAGACGAGCGAGGTGACCGTTCCGCTGCGGTTCTGCTTCGACCCGAGGGCCAAGAGCGCCACCATCGAGCAGCCCGACGGCACGCTCGTCGCCTCCGCGAAGCTCGGCGAGTGGTCCGACTGGACATACCTCCCCTTCGGCCAGCGCGGCGAGGGCAGCCTCCGGTTCCATCTCGTGCGCTGCAACCCGGCGGACGGCGACGTCGTCCTCCTGCAATCGGCGCCCTACCCGCGGTCCGGCTGGGCGCATCCCGAGAGCATCGAGCAGCCGCTGCTCGACGCCGTGGGCCCGTTCCTCCAGTCCTCGACCGCCGTCACGGGCGAGGACCCTGCGCTCACGGACCTCTTCTTCGACGAGCAGGCCTACCACGGGCTCTGGATGCCCCGCGCCGCCCGACTTCTGCTCGATCGCGCCGGCTGGCAACTCTACTACCAGCACTACCACATCCTCGACGCCGTATCGCACCGGCACCTGGCGCAGGCCGATCCGGCGCACCCCGACTACGACCCGGACGCCGGCGCGTGGCACGAGGAGATGTTCCGCCGCGCCCACCAGGTCTGCGACGACATCCTGGGCGAGTTCATGGACATGGCCGACGACGACACCGTCGTCATGGCCATCTCTGACCACGGCAACGTCCCCAACTTCTTCCAGTGCGACTATCTCGCGCGGCTCGAGGAGACGGGCCTGCTCGTCCGCGACAACGGCCGCATCGTCTGGGAGAAGACCAAGGCCTACATGCTCCCCATGCGCATCTTCGACATCTTCATCAATCTCAAGGGCCGCTCTCCCCGGGGCGCCGTGGACCCCGCCGACTACGAGACGGTGCAGGAGGAGATCATCGACGCGCTGCTGGACTGGCGCAACCCACGCGACGGCAAGCGCGTCGTCGCCTTCGCCGTGAAGAAGAAGGACGCCCCCATCTTCGGCTACTACGGCCCGGAGGCGGGAGACGTGATGTTCGTCTTCAACTCCGGCTACGGTCGCGGCGGCGTGCCCGATGGCAGCGTCGCGCCGGCGCGCCAGGGCGCCAACCACGGCCCACAGATCCTGACCACCCGCACGGAGTTCGCCTCGAACTTGGCGGCAGCCATCTGCGCCGGGCCCGGGATCCGCCCCGGCTACGAGCGCGACGCCGATGCCAACGGCTTCTGGCAGCTCACCGGCATCGTCTCCACCATCTGCCACCTCCTCGGCATCCGCCCGCCAAGGGATGCCGTCGGCGGAGTGATGCGGGACATGCTCGAGGACTGAGCCAGTTTCCCTCCCACATTATGTAGTACAGACTACAATATAATGCAGAATACGGAACATTATCCAGCTATCAAGCGTCTAATATATCGATAGACGCAGTTATAGATGCATGAAATAGGGACGTATGTCTTTGGGACTTCCGCCAAGTGACGAAGCTGGGCTTGGCGAGCCGCCCGGGAGAACGCCCACAGAGCGCCGGAGCGCCCAACAATGTAGATGAGCAGATCATCTACATCTCTCAGATTGCCCGCACAGGCCCGAAGAGCCCCAAAATGCACGTAGTGTACGTAATGTACATGTTCGCAAAGCGAACCCCAGAACCTCATGTTATGTTAACTCTTGACACCCGGGGGGTGCAGCATGAACGAAGCAGTCCAGCGTGCCAGAGAAGTCGCTCTCAGTATCCTGGAGCCCACCCAGCGCGAGATCGACCACGGCATGGAGCTGCACAAGAGCTCCGTCGTCGTCGAGTCCTACGGCTTCTCGCCCCGCAGTGCCGTGGATGGTGACGCGGTGAAGGCGGCCGTCGAGGAGGGCGCGTCGGACGCTGAGATCGCGGACATGCGGGAGGACATGGCCATGACGCGCTGCGTGAGCGATGGCATGCAGCGCGAGGAGTACATGGAGGCCTGGAAGGTGGCCGGCGTGACGTGCATCCTCCAGAACGCCGGCGAGGAAGGGCAGTCCATCTGGCGGCTTATCAAGCGGCTCGCCCGTTTCACGTACGTCACCGACATGATGCCGGGCTTCCTGCGCCGGGCCGTGACGCCAGACGATATCGTCGCGGCCAAAGAGACCGGGCAGCACTGCCTCTACATGATGTGCAACGGCGTGCCGCTGCCCGAGAACTGGGTATCGGTGGAGGAGGAGCTGCGCTACATCCGCATCTTCTTCCAGCTCGGCTGCCGGATGATGCACCTCACCTACAACCGCCGCAACATGATCGGCGACGGCTGCGCTGAGCCGGCGAACGCCGGGCTCAGCGACTTCGGTCGGGCGGTGGTGGCGGAGATGAACCGCGTGGGCGTCATCGTTGACGTGGCCCACTCGGGCTGGCAGACGAGCCTCGACGCGGCGCAG
>JASFTE010000667.1:0-3408 GCA_050114035.1 Armatimonadota bacterium
AGTAGGGGGGACCTCATCTACCTGACGAAGCTGGGCGATGTGCTGCACGGAGAGAGCGGGGTGGGGCACTCGCTGCTGCTCACGGATGTGCCGCCGCTGATGGAGCCGCTGGAGGCGGCGATGATTCTGGCGGAGTACGCGCACACGCCGGGTCGAGCTTTCGCGTGGAACGTGAAGCTGGTGGACTACCTGCGGGAGATGGGGGAGATTCTGGGTGTCGAGGAGTGGTTCAGTTGGGGGGCCAACTGCTTCGCGCACCCGCTGCGATTCGACAGGGACGTGGCGGACAAGTTCGTGCGGCGGGTGCGGGAGGGCGTGGCGAGCGGGTGGACCGCGATGCCGGTGGCGGGCATGACGACGCCGGTGACGGTGGAGGGGTTCGTGGTGATGTCGAGCGCGGAGCACGTGGCGACGTGGATGGCGGCGCGGGCGCTGAACCCGGAGGTGGGACTGACGGGGTCGATGTGGCCGGGGACGGTGGACATGGCGACGGGGCACGTGAGCTACTGCTGCTTCGACGCGATGTTCTACGGCTTCGCGACGGTCGAATTCCTGCGCAAGTGGTGCGGGGTGGACGTGCGGATGGGCGGAGGGGAGTACTGCGATGCGAAGCTGCCGGGCCTGTACGCGGCGTACGAGAAGGCGTACAAGGCGATGACCATCGCGGCGTTCACGGGGCATCACCCGGGCGTTGGGTCGGGGATGCTGGATGAGGGGAAGATCCTGGCGCCGGTGCAGCTCATGCTGGAACGGGACGTGGGGCTCGGCGTGGGCCACCTCGGGCGGGAGATCGAGCCCACCGCGGAGAACATCGCGCTGCCCACGATGCGGGACGTGGGGCTGGGGCTGCAGCAGAACTACCTGGAGACGGAGCACACGCTGCGCAACTTCCGGGAGTGTGTGTGGCTGCCCGCGCTCCTCGACCGATCGGGGTGGAACGGGTTCGGGAACGAGGAGAAGATGCTGCGGAGGGCGCAGAGCGAGGTGGAGTCGCTGGTGGGAGAGTACGTGAGACCCGAAGGCCGTGAGGAGAAGCTGGTCGCGATGCGGAAGGTCGTTGAGCGGGCGAGGGAGCATCTGCTCGAGTAGGGCAGCACGCGGGCACGAACTGCAGTCGGAGGTCAGAGCACCATGTGTCAGTTCTGTCATCAGCACGGCGAGGGCAAGAAGTGGTATCTGCAGGCGAAGAACTATGCCGAGGAGCTGCTCGATGATGCCCGGCGGCGGGAGATGATCCGCGGGTTCTTCGCGGACGACGGCAAGCAGCTGCGGGAGCAGGCAGAGGCTCTCGATCAGCTTGGGCAGGCTCCGCGCATCACGCGCTCGCTCATCACGCCGTTTATCACGCGGACGCAGAAGCGCCGGCACTTCGGGCAGGTAGTGCCGATCGAGGACGTCGAGGAGATCCTCGACATGATGAACCAGGTGGTGCGGGTGGCGTGCGTATGCCGGCGGCTCACGAGGGAGGAGGACGTGCGCTACTGCTTCGGCATCACGGTCTCGCCGGAGATGACCCGGTTCGCGGAGCTCGTGGACGACTCATTCCTGGACGGCCCGCACGGGGAGGGGCTCGAGGTGATGGAGAAGGCCGATGCGCTGGAATTCATGCGGGAAGCCGAGAAGGACGGCCTCATGCACAGCGTGTGGACCTTCATGACGCCGTTCATCGCAGGGCTCTGCAACTGCGACCGGTCGGATTGCCTGGCCATGCGGGCCACGGTGAACCTCGGCACGAAGGTCATGTTTCGGGCCGAGTACGTGGCGCAGGTGGACTGGGACGAGTGTACGGGGTGCAGGCAGTGCATGCGGGTGTGCCAGTTCGGCGCACTTGGGTTCAGCGCAGCGGCGCGGAAGGTGATGGTGGATCAGCAGGCGTGCTATGGCTGCGGCGTGTGCCGGGCGGTATGCGCGAAGGGGGCTATGTCCCTGCTGGAGCGGGCCGACGTGCCGGAAGTGGCGAACGTGTGGTAAGGGGGCCATGTGCACGGGTAGCAAGCTACCCGTGCCACCCGGTCTACCTGGGCTCTGGATGCAGCTTGCGGCGCCAGTAGCGATTCATGAGCGGGCCGCAGGGGTTGTGGCAGGTCACCCGATCCTTGACGACGAGTGTGGTGGTGGGCGCCTGGGCGTACTTGTTGAACAGGATATCGTCCCCCATGCACAACCCCATTACCACGTTGAGATCAGTGCCCGCCTGATTCAGCACCAACGCCTGGCCGACGGGATTGCAGCCGCCGTTGACGGTGCAGGCAACGCTCGTGAGCTCGAAGCCGTGGGCGCGGAGCACGTCGGCCAGGGACGCGGATTCCTCGCGCAGCCCCACGCAGAAGGCGATCCCGATGTGCCGCATGTCCATGCGCCCGGCGAACTCGACGAGCTCCTGCACGCGTGGCCACTGGCCATAGCCCTGTGTCTCCACGGCCTTGCCGCGCTCGGCGTATGTCTTCACCTCCGCGTCCGTGGTCCGGATGCGGTCGGCCTCTGCCAGCGCCGCTTCAGCCTCTCGCCGGGGACACGCTGCCGGCGTGCTGTCGAGGTCCACGTCCTTGCAGGCTTTCCCGTCGCAGTCGATGCAGTCCATGTGTGGCATTGGCACCCTCTCCCCTACTGCGGGCGGTAGTCGGCGATGCCGAAGTGGTCGGCGTATGCCTGAGCAGTGGCCGCGATGATCAGCGGCTGCGTGACGAAGACGCCGATGAAGCACGCGATGGCTCCGAGGCCGGCTATGAGCTGGAACAGGAAGCCCACGAGGGCGAACATGAGGATGTTGCGGGTAAAGACCTCCCATGACGCCGTGATGGCCTCCACCGGGCCTACGTTGCGCGCCGCCACGTGAGCGAACACAAAGAAGATAGCTCCACTCGTCAGCGCCTGCAAGGCCAGGGACGCCACCATGTTCCACAGGCCGGCCAGTGCCTGGGCCGCCTCACTGTCTGGTGCAGCGACCTGGACGAGGATGGGGGGGCCGTAAGCGACGCCGTAGATGACGAGCATGACGAGGAGCAGGAGCAGTCCAGTCAGCAGCGCGTTGCCGAAGCGAGAGAGGCCCTCGAAGACGGTGCCGACCTCCACCCGGCGGCCGGTCATCCTGTGGAAGGCCATCATGAAGAGGCCGCACTGCATGGCCGGGCCGAGTATGCCGCAGGTGACCGCGGCGAGCAGGACCGCGAGGAAGCTGGCAACGGCGAAGGTGAGAATGTCGTCCTTGATCATGTTCCAGCCTGCGGTGAGCCAGCGGCTGATGTCCACGGTGCCGGTCCCGGCGAATGGCGGGGGGCTGGGCGGGATCTGCGGGGGCGGCTCCGGTGGAGGCGCGGAAGGAGGCGGCAGTCCGGCCGGAGGCGGCGGGCCAGCAGGAGGGGGCGGAGCGACGGGAGGAGGCGGCGCAGCAGGAGGGAGCCCGGCCAG
>JASFTE010000668.1:0-3407 GCA_050114035.1 Armatimonadota bacterium
GCGTCCCGTCCGGGGCCACCTCGATGTCGAACTCCTTGCCGTTGACGACGACCTCGGCCTCGTAGACGGTCTTGCCGTTCTCGGTCTCGCGCTCGATCTCCACGATCCGGCCGCCGCCGGCGGCCTTGAGGATGGCGGCTTTGACCGTCTCGGGAAGGTCGGTCATGGACACGCGCTCGTCGCCGTCCTCGTCGTCCTCGTCATCGTCGTCGTGGGCGCGCGCCTCGTGGGCTCTAGGCTTGCCCGCGCCCTCGACCTTCTTGCTCAGGAGCGTCCCGTCGGGCGCTACCTTGACCTCGAGCTCTATGAGGATCTCGGCCTCGTAGACGGGCTTGCCGCCCTCGTTCTCCAGCTCGATCTCCTTGATCTTCCCGCCGTGGGCGGCCTTGAGGATGGTGGCCTTCACGGCGGCGGGCAGTTGCTCGAGGGTCAGATTCTCGTCGTCATCGTCATCCTCGACCTCATTCTCATCATCCTCATCTTCCTCGTCATCCTCTGCCTCCCAGCCGAGGACCTTGCCGTTGGCATCGATCTCGACTTCGAGCACCTTGCCGCCAATGGCGATCTCGGCCTCGTAGACGACCTGACCATTCTCCGTCTCGCGCTCGATCTCTCTGATCGTCCCGCCTTTGGCCGCCTTCTCGATGGTGACCCTGACCGCGGCAGGCACGTCGCCCAGGGAGACCTGTTCCTCGGTTTCGCCCCCGCCGGACCGGGCCGCGATGGCGATTCCGATGATCCCTATGATCGACACACATGCTGCCGCCAGCAACAACACCCAATACCTCTTGATCATCGTGTTCCCTCCTTGGCCAATCGGCACATATAGTAACGGCACGGCATCGGCCGGTCAATGGCCGATCGGCTCTGAGTATGGCTGCCAGACATGCCCTATGGTATCACCGGGTGTATGAGAGTACGATGAGAATTGGGTTGGGAGAACCATTGACGGCTGCCGTCGATAGCTGGTATTGTGCACTACGTTTCCACGCGGGATCGCCCACAGCGGCGCCGCGCGGGCCGCGGCGGGTCGCTCTGGGCGCTCCCCGGCGGCTTTTCTCAGGCGAGAGAAAGGAGACTTGTGTATGTCCAGCCCGAAGGAGGGCAAGTTCGGCCGCCGCGACTTCCTGAAACGTGCAGGGACGGGAGTCGCTGTCGGAGCGGCAGCCACGCAGCTCGGGAGAGCTGGGGCGCGGGCGGCCACCGATGCATCGAAGACGCGCAGCTATAATCCGGATATGGAGTATCGGCGGCTGGGCCAGACGGACCTGATGGTCTCGGCCGTCTGTCTCGGGGGGCACTGGAAGAGAGTTGACACGATGGTGCCGGGCCTGTTCGGGGAGGGGGGCAAGTGGCTCAGGGCGGACCTGAGCAACCCGGACTTCAAGAAGAACCGCTACGACGTGGTGAGCCGCTGCAGTGAGCACGGGATCAACTACATCGACGCGTGCACGTGGCAGGAGTGCATGATGTACGCCGAGGCCCTCAAGGGGCGGCGCGACAGCATGTACCTGGGCTTCTCCTGGTACCAGGAGGAGATGCGGAAGCCGAACTTCCGCACGGAGGCGGCGCTGCTCGGAACGCTGGACAAGGGCATGAAGCAGGCCGGGCTGGACTACGTGGACGTGTGGCGCATCACGATGCTCTCAACGAGCAGCCGTCATACGGAGCCGGAGGTCGAGGAGATGATGAAGGCGCTCGCGAAGGCCAAGGAGCAGGGGAAGGTGCGCTTCACGGGGCTCTCCTCCCACGACCGGCCGCACATCAAGTGGATGATCGAGAAGTACCCGGAGATCGTGCAGGTGGTGTGCACGCCGTTCACGGCCAGGAGCAAGGAGCGCGGCGAGGACAGCATGTTCGAGGCCGTGCGGAAGCACGACACGGGCGTGTTCGGGATCAAGCCCTTCGGCGGGAACTCGCTGTTCAAGGGCGATGCGACGCTGGACGGCGAGCACGCGGCGGAGGACGACGAGATCGCGCGGTTGGCGATCCGCTACATCGTGGGCATGGGCAGCATCACGGCGCCGATCCCCGGCATGATCAACGAGCACCAGGTGGACAACCTGGCTCGGGCGATCCAGGAGCCGCGGGAGCTGAATGCGGACGAGGAGGAGAAGCTGGGGAGGGCCGGCAAGATGATGTTCGCGAACCTGCCGCCGGAGTATGAATGGCTGAGGGATTGGGAGTACGTGTAGAGCGTACGAACAGCGCAGGGCGAATCCAGAGCGGGCGTCCCGAGTGGGCGCCCGCTTTCTCGTGCTCGCGCACGGAGGCAGAGGAGGGCGTGTTCGCTATCCGTAGTGCGCGAGCCACTCCTCGAGCGTGATCCAATTGCCGACGAGGCCCCATCTGTTGTCGGTGCCGGCGATCTGGTCCTCGACGAGGCGATGCAGCGCGTCGCCGCACACCCCGCCCATGTCCACGAGTCGGGAGGACGCAAGCCTGCCCCGCAGATAGTTGTGCCATTCGGGGCAGTCTTTCATGGCCGTAGCCACGCGGGGCCAGGCACGCCGGGCGAGCGACTCGCCGTGCGCCTTCGAGATTCGCCTGAGGCCGGCGCAGAGGCCCCGGGTGAGTGTGCGGGAGATGGATGCCGCGACGAACTCCAGCAAGGCGGAGTTGAAGAGCGGGACGCCGTAGTTGCTGTAGGGGATCCAGCGGCACCGGCGGTCGATGGTAGTGAAGATGTGGGCGTACAGCCGGTGGAGCAGCCGATGCTGCGGCGGGATGGTGAAGAACAGGTCGATGAGCTCCGTGTCGAAGGCGAGGATGGGAGCAGGCACGAGACGCTCCGTGGCCTGCACGTTGAGGTTCGAGCGATTCAGGCATGAATGGGAGAAGTAGATGAAGGTGGCGAAGTCGTACACATCGGAGGTACCGTCGGGTGAGGGCGGGAGCCCTGCCGCGATACGCTGCTGGAGCTCGCCGAGCACTCGGTCCAGGCGATCTCCGTGTACCAACTCGCGGACTCTCGGGACCCGATCGAGCGCGCGCCGCCGCCAGACGAACCGCGCAACGTCGAAGTGATCCTCAGGCGCCAGCACCGGGAGGCGCAGTCCCCTGCCGAGGGCCCGCATCCTGCGCTTCGGCAGCAGCGTGTCGGAGAAGAGCAGCTCGAGGTACGTGCCGCTGAGAAGCAGATCCGTCCCCCGCTCGGCGAGCATGTCCGCCAGATACAGGAACTGGGCGTGGTGGAAGGAGCCCATGCCGTCGCTAATGAGGGCCCCGTCAGTGACGCGGGCGAGAGGGTAGTCGGGCGGAAGCTGCACGAACTGATGCTCGCAGCCCAGGGCATCTGCGACGCGGCGGGCGGTCCGGACTTCGTACCCGGGATGGCTGTGCATGGTGATACACAGCGGCGGGGCCTCGCAGACCGCCGCGATGAGTCGGGAGTCGAGTCCGCCGCT
>JASFTE010000669.1:0-3404 GCA_050114035.1 Armatimonadota bacterium
GTATGTGCAGGCCTGGCGCGCCGATCCGCATCCGTATCACTGGCCACAGCAACGGCGAACACCACGGCGCCCTCATCAATACTCCGCATGGATTTACCGAATGCGGCACTAGTCGCGTCCCTGCTCACCACCGTCGTCTCACACACGGGCTTCGGAGCCGAGGATTCCGCCTTGGCGATCCCCCGCGATGTGAGCCAGCGGTATCACGCGGCCTCGGAGACACTCCAGCGCGAGCATACGGCCCCGCCCAATGATCCAGAGCTGCGAGACAAATGCCGCGACTGGCTGGCGTCTGTCCTCCAGCCCCGCTGGCTTCCCCCCGACGGCACGCGGTGGCCTTACCTGCGCCTCTCAAGGGACGAGGTCGAGTCGTTGGTGCAGAACTACTTCTTTTTGGGGTACCGCTGCGACGACACCGACATCTGGATCAGAGGCTACCCCTTCGGCATGTACGCCGTCTTCCAGCCACCTGAGCCCCTTCACTCCAGTGCCCTAGGCGACGCCCTCGCCGAGGCGCAGCGGCGGGCGGAGTCCGGGGAGCACGCGCACCACGTCGGTAGAGCTGCGAGCCTATCGGGGGACCTAAAGGCACTCCTGGACCAGCTATGGGGCACCTACCTGCAGGTTCCCTTGCGGTCTTTCGACGAGGGCCCGAAGGCACACCGCCCCATAGTCAATGCCAGTCCCTTCTCCGTACAGGTGCACACGGTTGAGCTCGAGGTGCCAGGAGAGGGCCGCGGCTGCGACGGCCGGCTATGGACCGACGGACGCTCCGTGGGCATCAGCGTCCTCAGGCCGCACTACGAGCTTGAGGCAGCGACCATGGCCGTGTGGGGTGGGACACCGTCCGGCCCCGGTATCACTCCCCTGAATGCCACCGAAGTCTTGCTGGAGGATCTGCACCGCTACGTGCGGGACGTGGATGGCGAGGAGGTCCGGACCAATGCCCCGGGCGCTTTGGGTTCGGCCTACGTCCAGGTGGTCTACCGCAAGCCTTGGCCCTTCACGTCGACTTACGCAGACCGGGGGGAACTCGTGAAGCAGTTGAGGGGCTACTGGGTTACCGCGCACAACGGCCACGTCCCAGAAGCGACCTGGCGGCTGCTTGAGTTTCACGCCCTGACGGTGCAGACGCTTCACTGCGCGAGGGCGACCCTGTTCCAGCCCGAGCTCGCTACGGACCTCCGGCATGGTCAGACCCGGCGTCAGGCCTGGGTCGGATTGCGGGCCCTACACAACGACTACGCGTCCATCCTGGAACGCTATCGTCAGCTCAGATCGCCGCGGCAGTTTACTAAGACGGGCCAGGCGGTTGACGAGGCTCTCGCCGCCGGCGCAGCCAGTTGGGGGCTCATCAAGGCGCACTGGCGAGGGCCTCTGGAGGCCGACCGACACGGCGACGAGCAGCGCGACCTTGCGGAGTGGGCAGCCTTCGCACAGCAGCTTCAAGCCCAGGGATTGGGCCCTGCGCAAGTACGCGCCCGCCTCCAACGGCAGCAAGAGGCCATCGATGGGTTACTCGCGGCGCACGGCGCCGCGGAAGCCGTTCCGATACAGCAGTGACGACACTTGCCATCTTGGGCGGGGGCCGATCCCAGATTCCCACAAGGAGGATGAGTTGGAATGTCTGCAGCATGGACGCCCACGGCCGTAGCCGTGTGGTCTGCATGTCTGGTGGCGCTTGCAGTGCTTCCGGCGAACGCGATCGATGTCGACATCGACGACCCGACGGCAAACGACACGTGCCGAGGCCCGGGACAGACGGTGAGCTTTAGCGTTGAAGTGGACACGGAGATAGGCGATAACGAAGTCGAGTACGACAGGCTGTACGTGAATGGGTGGGAGTCTGATGTGAACGATTACAGCAACGAGCTGCAAGAGGAGTCTTACGAGGCCTCGATGCACTTCGAGCCCAGAGACGTGACTGAGGGAACGGCCACAGTCAAGGTAGAGGTGGAGGATAGCGAGGGAAACAAATTCTCTGACACAGTCAGCGTGACGATCGAGGTAGACCTGCTTTACTACATCCACCGGGATGACGAATACGAGGAGGGCGACGTGGTGGAGACAAAGCAGTGGGACGGGACTAAATGGGAAGAGATAGAAACGAACGCCGGCGACTGCGGGACCACGGGGAACCCCGCGCACCAAGACCACACACAGAGGTACTGCACGGAGGGCGACACGCCGCCCATGCCAGACGAGAGCGCGCCGCCTACGGACTACCCGATGCAGAATGTTCTGACGGGTTCGGAGAGTTGGACCCACACTAGCTCCTCTGCAGGCCACACCACCGAGAGCGGAACGGTCTCATGGAAGAAGAGCAGCAGCGGAAGCAACATGGGACACTACTTCATTCACATGCCCAATGGCAAGTGCCGTACACAGGCGCCGAACTGCCCCCGAACTGAGCTCGGGATCCATGGTGGGGGCCCAGCGGCCTGGACCACGAATCAGCAGATGGCCGTAAACCAAGGGCTACCCAGCACTTTGGGTTGCATCCGAATGCACAACGGATGCGAGATCTGCGCTACCGACAACGGAAATGTGTATTGGCTGGGCTGGCACCACAACTACTGGAAGGCCAGCAAGGGCCACGACATCTACATCTATGTACCGGGGACGTTGTAGGGCCCAACTCTCCACTACTACCCGCATTCTGCGGCGCCCGGCCTAGCGGGGGTTCCGCGCATTCGAGCGACCGGCAGCAGCTCGCGGGCCGGGGTCCGTGTGACCTGACAATGGGGGGAGTGGCTCACGGCCCCCGAACTGCGGGGGAAGGCCATCCGCACGCTGACATGGGAGAAGAACTACACGTGCACGCATGGGTGATAGCCCTCTGTTTCGGCGTCGGTGCCGGCGCACTGGCAGCGCCGCCGCAGAGCACTGCCCACACGCGGGCTTCGCTTCTCCCCGTGGCGTTGGCGAACGGAATGCCGCCCGCCGTGCTGGAGCTCTGGGCGCCCTCGCCCGCCGAGCCGCGGTCTCCCCCCATCTCCGACGCGCAGGCTGATGTGCCTCGCCTGCGCGAGGAGTTCCTCCGATGGCTGCTGCCTCTCGTGCGGCCGCGTTGGCTCGCACCGGATCTCCCGGAGTGGATACGCTTCGTGCCTGAGGCCGAGGCACTGGAGTTCCTCCAGCGCAGTCACTTCTATGCGCGCTACGACACCGAGGAGGGCCAAGTCCAGCTCAAGGGACACTGGGATCAGGTAGCCCTCCTCATCCGGTCCCGGGTGTCCTTGTCCATCCCACAAGTGGAAGTGCCCACCGAGTTGGCCGAGCGAGGGAACCGGCAGCTTTGGCCTGGGGCACCACCGGCAGTGCGTTCTGTCCTGCAGCAGATCTGGGCGGAGTACCTTGCCGTTCCGGCTCCCGCCGGAAACAAGGGCCAAATGGAGCTGTAC
>JASFTE010000670.1:0-3401 GCA_050114035.1 Armatimonadota bacterium
TCCTCTTGCAGCGGCACACGCCAATGGTGTCCCCGGCCGCCCTCATCCTCCGGCCTGCCGATCACGTAGGCGTAGATCTCGCTCCCGCCCGGCTCAACCCACGACAGGAGATACCCGACGTGCAGCAAAGCGTCCCGCGCACACCACAACGAGTGCGTCGCTCTGGGCCACCGACCGAAGAAGTCGTCCTCCGGCGACGCCGACGAGGACGGCTGGATTGCTGCCGGGATCGGCGACCAGGTCGTCTCCTGGTAATCGTCCACGTTGGGGTTCCTGTTGATCGTCTGCGAACCCAACGGGACGCGCACCGTCACCGTCCTATTCAGCAGGCTCTTGAACACTGGCATCGCTGGTCGCCTTGATGTAGCTAGGGCGTACTGGTCAGCCCCGCCCTGCGGAATCGGCACACGGTTTCTCGCGCCTGCTCTACCCAGTTCATCACCGTACTCGCGTACGCGTTGTCTGCTCCGAAAGTGACGGCGAAGCTCCCGAGCCGCGTGGACTCCACGCCTCCGCTTCCGGCGCCCGCGGCCTGGGCGAGCACGGCGGCCGCTGTCAGTAGGGCCTGCGCCTGTACGATCTCCGGCAACTGCTGCCGCACATCCGAGTACCCGTGGGTCAACTGCACGACGATGTTGCGGATGCCCTCGCTCCACACGCCGCCGGGCGCATAGCCTCCGGCGCCGCACTTCCGAATCAGCCCCTCGGCGTCGTAGACGACATAGCCGTCCTCGTCCACTGTTTCACCGTTCTCCGTCACGCTGGCCACCGATTCGATGGGCCTGATGCCCCGATCGCAGAGGAACAGCGTGTCCGAGCCGCCATCACCGTCGAGCGTCACCGTGGCGTCCGTGTGGTACTCGAAGTCGCGATCCGCCAGCCAATCGACGGCTTTCTTCGTAGCCGGCAGCAGTGCCCGGATGCGTGCCTGTACCGCCTGCGAGCTCCCGAAGGCCTCCGTAGCCACGAGATCGCTCATGTGCGGCTGAAGCCAACCCTCGACGTCACTTTGACTGCAGTAGCTCATTCTCACTCGCCCCTGGCGAGCAGGTCCCCCGGCCCGCCAAGTAGCGGGGGCGGCGCCCACATCGGGGACGCCGCCCCCTTGGTCTGTTCGCGCCCGCGTGGCGCGGCTTGTCTGCCAAGCCGTGCCCGTCGCGCCTGGCGCGACTACGCCGTCGCTACGTTGTGGCCCAGGCCGACGATGTCGTTGCTCGCAGCGTCGCACATGGGCTCGAAGTCCACTCGCACAGCCGCGACGACCTGCGTCTGCTGCGTCTCGACGATCCGGTCCGACTCGACGTGGCTGCTGCGCCGTCCGAACTTCGCGCTCGGCCGATGCACGTACAGCACGATCGTGCGGTCCGTTGTTGACCCGTCGTAGATGCCCGCGGCGTTCAGGTTCTGCCCGACATGCTCGGACACAACGACCGGCGAGCCGAAGAGCTGCGCCAGCTCACCCTCGAAGATCACTGCCTTGGGCCCGTACTTGTCCACCGTCAGACACTCGTCCAGACCCAGCAGCTTGATGTACCCGGCGATGGAGGTGACCCACGCGCCCTCGCGGGGATTGGCCCCGTACTTGCCCATCTCGCTCTTCAGACCCAGCAGGTTGGCCGCCGTGAAGCTTGCGCCGCTCAGGTCCACGCTGGCCGGTCCCGACTGCTTGTTGTGCAAGCGTCGTATGCCGTCCCAGCAGCGCCGCACGTCGTTCGACGCGACCGTGTAGCCAACATCGAAGTGCGTGCCCTGCGTGTCGCCGTTGACCGTGCAGTTCTCCACGCCGTCGGCGAGCGCATACACTACTTCGTTCTCCACGTGCGGCAGGATGGGAATGACGCTATCCTCGGTCAGCTCGTCCGAGAACAGCACCCGTGCGGCGAGCTTCACTGCGTCGAACTGCACGTTCGCCGTCGCTGCACTCGTGGGTGTCAGGGCCGACGCCGTGTCCGACGTGCTCTCCGCCGCCTTGTACGCTGTTGCCTTGTTGCCCTGCACGGGCAGCTTGTATGGCGACGTCGGCATGGGAATGTCGTCGAACAGGCCGGCGACCTTCAGCTCAAGCTGCACACGGCGCATGAGCTCCGCCGAGAAGCCGGTCGGGATCCACTCCGCGCCGGCCCCGCTTTCGCTCGTCGCCATCGCCTTGCGCAACTCCGTCCCGCTCCACGCCTGATCCATGAACATCCGATGCATCTTCAGCGAGCGCACCACTTCGCCGAAGCCACGCCCGCGACGACCCTCGCCGCCGGCCTGCTGCAGCAGTGTGGCTGCAATGAAGATGTGATCGTTGAGCCGCTGCAGCGCTTTCACCTGCGTCTCGGGAACGCTGCAGATGGCGCTCGCCAGCTTCGTCGGCGCCTTCACCAGGCAGTCCATGGACGGCTCCAGTGGAGTGCCCAGCTCGAGCATCGCGTCCACGCTGCCCGCGCCTCGGTTCGCCTCGCCGGCGAACTCGATCTTCCGCTCCGATGGCGCAAGCGGCGAGCGCGTCTGGCCCGAGCGTCGCTGCTCCATCAGCTCCTGCACAGATGCCGCGAGCTCCCGGACCTTGTGCTCTAGCGCGCCGTCCGGCAGCTTGCCTGCCTCGGCTCGTTCGCGGCGCTGCACGGCAGCCTTCTTGAGCCGTGCGAGCTTCCGCTCCAGCGTCTCATCGGGGACATCAATACCGGCCGCGCGGAGCTCAGCGTCTACCTGGCCCTCCAGCGCTGCCAGTTCCTGTTCTGCAGTTGCCATTATGCTCACTTTCTCTGCCTCTTCGCGACGCAGTGCCCCGCCACACCTCACGTCGTGCAGCCTGGGCGGCTCTCACGCACATCACGCCGCGTCGGCAAGTACCCCACCAAGCCGGGTCGCCAGTCCTGGAAGGTCCACCGTCCCGTGTGCACGAATCAGCGCGAGCAACCGCGCCTTCGCGTCCTCACTGGCCTCCGCCCGTGAAGGTGGCACCATCAGCACGTCGTCGATGCTGGCACGCGCCGCTTCCAGGAGCTTTCGCTGGCGCTCCGATTGGACTCGGGTGCTCGCGAGGCTGGATGGAGCTCCGGCCTCGCTCTGTGCGCCATCCGATGTCTTCTGCCAGTGGAGGAGAATGTTCCGATAGCCCTCCAGGCGCCCTTTGGCTTCCCGCAGGTACGTCTCTGCTTGCGTCTCCTCGAAAATGCGTTTCTCGCCCGCCTTGAGGTCGATGTCCGCGAACTCAGGCCACGTGCCCTCGGCGATGACCGTTCCCAGGGGCCGGCCGCGGAACTCCGGCGCCGGCTTGCCGAACTTGGCGTAGTACCGGCGCAGATGCCGGTAGCAGCCCTGCCGGTCGCTCTCGGGGATGTCCGCTCCGCCGCGCGCACCCAGCAGCACCGCCATCGCCGCCCCGCATCCGCGCCACACCGCTCTCAGCTCGT
>JASFTE010000671.1:0-3394 GCA_050114035.1 Armatimonadota bacterium
AACCTGACGGAGAGACCCCACCATGATCATCGACGCCGACGTGCACATCTCGCCCACGTCCGAGGGCGGGAACAGCATATTGATCGACGAGGCGCTGCGCCGGATGGACCGCTGCGGCGTGGACAAGGCCCTCATCTGGCTGCAGCCGCCGTACGGGCGAGAGCTGAGCAAGGGCAACGCCTACGTGCACCAGGCCACGCTGCAGCACCCGGATCGGTTCCTCGGCTTCGGATGGGCCGATCCGAACCTCGGCGTGGAGAAGGCCAGGGACACCGTGCGGCGCTGCACCGACGACTACGGCTTCTACGGCGTGAAGCTCAACGGCGCGCAGAACAGCTTCTACATCGACGATCAGGAGCTGTCCGTCCCGGTCATCGAGACCCTCGCCGCCACCGGCAAGCTCCTGGCGCTCCACGTGGGCGCAGACGCCTACGAGCACACGCACCCGTTCCGCGTCGCCAAGATCACGGAGCAGTTCCCCGACCTCCGCATTCTCATCGTCCACATGGGCGGCGTCGGGGTGCCCGACATGACGGATGCCGTCATCGAGGTGGCGGCCGCGTATTCGCAGCTCACCCTCATCGGCAGCGCCGTCCGGTCGGCGCCGCTCCTCAAGGCGCTCCGCACGCTCGGCTCGGGACGTATAGCTTTCGGCAGCGATACCCCCTTCGAGCTGATGCACGTTGAGCTCGCCCGCTACCGGGCGCTGCTGGATGAGGATGAGTTCAGCGAGGAGGACCGACACAACGTGCTGGCGGGGAATATGCTGCGCGTGCTATGAATGGTGCCTGTCCCTAGTTTTGGAGGCGCAGCTCAGCCAGGTAGATGGCCGAGGGCGGCTCGGTGGTGCCGCTGCCCTCATGGCTGGAGTAGTAGGAGAGGAGCCCCCGCGTGTCGCTGAGGGGCACGAAGCCGGGGTAGGAGTTGTCGCCGCCGCTGGGGAGCTCCGCGATCTCCTGGAGTTGGTCGTTGAGGAGCCAGTAGAGGGTGGTCTTCGGACCGCCGCCGATGGTCTTCCGCCCGCCCACCAGGTAGCGCTCGCCCCACTTGGCCAGCAGCGGCCCGCCGATGTCCCGGTCCAGATCGGTCCGCGTCCAGTCCGTGTAGGGCGCGCGCGAGCGGCAGACGCGCGCCGGCTTCGGCCCCGCGCCCCGGGCGATGGCAAGGATGGACCCATCCGGCTCGAACAGGAACGCCGTCTCGTTGCCGTAGCTCTCCGTGAACAGAGCCGCCGTTCGCCACACGAGCCCGTCGTCGCTCTCCAGCATCGCCCCCTCGATCAGCTTGCGATCGTCACCGGCCACGCTGCGAGGCGCGAACTCCCGCTTCCGCCGCCCGCAGATATACGCCGTGCCCTCGTGCGCCGCCGCGCGCCAGATGTAGTGCCCATACGTGCCCTCGAGGAACTGCGGGCCCTCCCACGACTCGCCATCGGCGCTCCATACGCAGTAGCCGAGGTGCTCGTTCAGGTCCCGCTGCCCCGGCGCCTCCGGATCGCACAGCCACGCCCCGGTGTAGACGAACAGACTGCCCTTGAACACCAGGAAGTGCGGGTCGCGGGTATCGCGATAGCGGACGTCGAAGGCGAGCGCCGGCTCCCACGTCTCGGCATCGTCGCTGCTCAGGACGAGAATCCGCGACGTCGGGAACACGCCGTGCCCGTCCGGGCAACTGCGGAACGTGAGGTAGTACCTGTCCCGAAAGCGGCACAGATCGGTGAACGCATTGTGCCTGCCGTCATTGAAGACCTGGCGGACGGAGACGATGCGGAGCTGTGGGTCTGCCATGGCGCTGCTGCACCCCTCGCGGCCTCGGCTACCGCATGTTCTGGATGATCGCTTTGGCGGTGTCGTGCATGTTCTTCATGAGGTTGGAGAGCATCTGGAAGGCCTGCTGCCGCTTCTGCATCGTCTGCTGTAGTTGCAGCATCATCATCTGCGACATGTCCGTCTGCGTCTGCAGCTGCTTCTCGTAGGCCGCGATCTCGGCCGCCACCTGCGTCTCGGAGGACAGCCGCTTGGTGCGGAACGTGAGCCTCGGCGGCGCGTTCCGGCTCTGTACGACCACAGGTGCATTGAGCGCGATCGGCGCCGAGGACGGCCGTCGGGGCGGGCCCTCCTTCAGCTTCTCCGATGCGGCCCGCAGCTCATCGAGGTGCTCGGACAGGGCCTCACCGATGGTGTTCTGCATCTGGAGCTTCTCGAGCCAGTACCTCTTCTGCTCATCCCGCTCGATGATGGCCTGCCGCATGACGTAGTAGATCATGGCCATGATGTTCGCGCCGCCGGGGGAGCCCATCACGCCCCGGAGCTGTCCCACGAACCCCTGCCATTCGCGCAGAGCCGGCTCCTGCTTGCCGTTCTTGAGCAGCTCGATCACGCGCTGGAGCCGCGCCTGCTGGGCCCGGGTCAGGCCCCGCGTGGCGTCCCTCTTCAGCTCCGCCGTGGGCGTCAGGAAGAGACCCTTCGCGGCGGCGGCCGAGTGGATGGGCGCCGCCTCGGAGCGGAGTATGGGCGCTCTGAGCCGGACGGGCGGAGTCCCACGCCGCAGCACCGGGGGCCGGCGCTCAGCCCAGGACAGGGAGCTGAGACACAGCAGCGCCAGCGCAATGGTCAGTCGTGTCATGGGAGAGCACCTCCTGCAGCACGGCACGTTGTCACCTGCGCCACCGTCTTGTCCTCCCGCTCCGCCTCCTTCAGAATCGAGATGATCTGCTCGTCGGTGAATCGCTTCCTC
Organism: Armatimonadota bacterium; assembly: GCA_050114035.1. GTDB lineage: Bacteria > Armatimonadota > Zipacnadia > JAUWAU01 > JAUWAU01 > JAUWAU01. The sequence continues at coordinate 2,737 of JASFTE010000671.1, forward strand.
TTCATAGGCGACCTCCCTTTGTCCGGGAGATCCCAACATATCCAGTGGACCAGTTTGCCCGGGGCATGCCCACGCTGCACCCCGGCTGCCGCGAGGCCACATCTCTCCAGGCCAGCCGTGGATTCGCAGAACGATGCCGGCTTGGTCCCGCCCGCCTGCTGCGCAAGCTCGGCGAGTCGCGCCATGTCCAAGTCAATCACCGCCTCCCTCAAAGGCCGCCGCCACGCCTCCGACTACATCGCGGATGCTGCAGGGCTTGTACAGGTAACCTGCGACGCCCAGCCGCTGCAGCGCTGCCTCGTGACGTGTGATGGCCGTCAGCACAACCACCGGCAAGTCGCTCGGCACACCGCTCAGCTCTCCCGCGCGCAGACGCTCGAGGAGCGCCACGCCGGCGTCTATGGGCGGGACGTCGCTCCAGTCGCCATCGTCTCCCGGCGGGAGCATGATGTCGAGCAGAACGACATCGTACTGGTCCTCCTGGAGTTTGGAGACGCACTCGGTGAGGGATGTGGCGGTGTCCACCACGAATCCCTCGTCTCCCAGCCCGTCCGCAATCCGGCGATTGCGTTCCGGCTCGTCCTCCACGAAGAGGACGCTCTTCTTGGCGTCGCTCAGTCTGGTCCCTCCCTGTTCTTCTTGTACGGGAGCTTCACGT
>JASFTE010000672.1:0-3390 GCA_050114035.1 Armatimonadota bacterium
AAGCTGTCGGCGAGGGCGGTCGGGGCGGGCGGTGCCGTGGGGAGGGCGTGTGAGGTGGAGTTCGAGGTGGTGGACGGGTAAGGCGAAGGTGCAGGCGAGATTCGGGGCCAACGGGAGGACGGCCCCGCGTGACGGAAAGGCGGAGTGATCCATGGCCAGATCGAAGACGCTGGCGGGATTCGGTCTGATGCTGGTTGGCGTTGGGTGAATTGCGTGGGCCTGCTGGCAAGTGGCGGTCGCCGCTATAGTGCTCTGGTCGTGGCCGTTCTGGGGATGCGTTGCGTTCCACGTGATCGCGTCGCACGGAGGCGTGATGTTGATCAGAGCCGCCGGGCGAGACGCGGCGGCGGAGCCCGAGGGAGAGGAGGGGGCGTCGTGAACGTGGGCTGGCTGATTGCAGCGATCATCGTCTGGCTCCTGTCCTTTGGGTGAATTGTGGTAGTGCTCTGGGAGGTCTCTCAGGGCAAGGCCACAAAGGGCAGCGGCGGATACTGGGGCGGGGTGGCGTTCCATGGCGTGACGGCTGTGTTGGCGTTGTGGTTCCTCGTGAAGGCGCTTGGGTAGCAAAGGCGGACAGGGCGAGATTGCTCCGCCCTCGAACAGAGGTGCTCGAATGAATAGCAGCAAGCCCGGAATGCTCGCGGTTGTGACGCTGCTTGGCGTCAGCCTCAGCTTCGTGCTGCTCGCAGATCCCGCCGGGGCCAAGACGGCCCGGCAGATCCTGAAGGCGACGGGAGTGCAGGGAGGACTGGTGGTTCACGTTGGCTGCGGGGATGGGAAGCTGACGGCCAAGCTGCGGGCGAATGACAGATACCTGGTCCACGGTCTCGACACCGATGGCGCGAACGTCGAGAGGGCGCGGCAGCGTATGCGGTCGCGGGGGACCTATGGGCCGGTGTCGGTGGCCAGGCTCGCGGGCGACCGACTGCCGTATGCGGAGGGCATCGTCAACCTCGTCGTGGCGGAGGAGCTCGGCGGAGTGCCGATGAGCGAGGTGTTCCGCGTGCTGGCCCCGGATGGGGTCGCCTACGTCAGGGAGGGGCGGAAGTGGCAGACGATGGAGAAGCCCCGGCCCGAGGAGATCGACGAGTGGACACACTTCCTGCACGGCCCGGACAACAACGCGGTGGCGCAGGATGCGCTCGTCGGGCCGCCGCGGCATCTCCGCTGGCAGGGGCTGCCGAAGTTCGCCCGGGCGCACGAGCAGCTTGCGAGCCTCAGCGCCTGTGTGACGGCGGGCGGACGGATGTTCTACGTCATCGATGAGACCCCGCGGGTCGATGTCAGGCTGCCGTCGCGGTGGTCCCTGGTGGCGCGGGATGCGTTCAGCGGCGTGAAGCTGTGGAAGCGGGAGATCCCAACATGGGCGAATCAGCTGCGGCGGTTCCGGTCCGGGCCGCCGGATCTGGCGTTCCGGGTCGTGGCGGATGCCGAAAGGGTCTTCGTCACTCTGGGCATCGAGGCGCCGGTCTCGGTGCTCGATGCGGCGACGGGGAGGACGGTGCGGACCATCAGAGGCACGCAGCGGACGAAGCAGATCGTGCACGCCGGGGATGCGCTGGCGCTGCTGGTGGATGAGGAAATGGCCCGGATGGCGGAGATCGATGCGGCGAGGCGCAGGGGAGAGTACATCCAGCACCACTGCCGCGTTTTGAGAGCGGACGCCAACACGGGGAAGATCCTGTGGGAGACGGCTATCGATGAGCTCGTCTTCCCGTGCATGGCGGTCGCTGGCGGGCGTGTCTTCTGCCAGACGCCGGGGCGGCTGCAGTGCCTGGACTTCGGGACGGGACGGGAGTTGTGGACGGCGGAGCTGCCGATGGCGCTGCCCATTCCGAAGGGCAAGCTGAACAGCGGCGAGAGCCAGTGGGAGGCGCCGACGGTGGTGGTGAGCGGGGAGCTGGTGCTCGTGGGTGACTTCAAGACGCTGTCGGCGTTCTCGGTGGCGGATGGCGAGCTGATGTGGACCGGATCGACGGCATCCGGCTACAACTCGCCGGCGGATGTGTTCGTGATCGGCGACCTGGTGTGGACGAAGGGCAAGGGCAGTGCGCGAACTGCCTTCGACCGGCTGACGGGCGAGCAGAAGCTGCTGTTCCCCACGGACAAGCCCTACATGCACCCGCGGTGCTACCGGAACAAGGCGACGGAGCGCTTCATGCTGCTGGGCGATCCCGGGGTGCAATTCCTCGATGTGGAGTCGGGCGAGACACGGGTGCACCACTGGATTCGCGGCACGTGCCAGTACGGGATCATGCCCGCGAACGGGCTTCTGTACGTGACGCCGGATTCGTGCGCGTGCAACATGAAGACGAAGCTCAACGGTCTGTTTGCGCTGGCGGCGCAGCGCGAGCCGCCCGACGAGGGCGCGCCGGCACCGAGGCTCGAGAGAGGGCCGGCATACGGGCAAGTGGCCGCAGGGACGGCAAAGGCGCAAGATTGGCCCACGTATCGGCATGATGCGCGGCGGAGCGGAATGACGGCGACGGTAGTCGCCCCAAGGCTCGCGCCCGCCTGGCGCGAGCGGCTCGGCGGGAGGCTCACGAGCGTGGTTGCAGCCGAGGGGCAGGTCTTTGTCGCCTCGATCGACACGCACACGGTGTACGCGCTCGACGATGCGGATGGGAGCACGACGTGGCAGTACACTGCCGGGGGGCGGATTGACTCGCCGCCGACGGTGCACAAGGGACTGGCGCTGTTCGGCTGCGCGGATGGGTGGATCTATGCTCTCCGGACGCGCGATGGCCAACTCGTGTGGCGGTTCCGTGCCGCGCCGGAGGACCGGCGGGTATTCGTGAACGGGCAGCTCGAATCCGTGTGGCCCGTGCATGGCAGCGTGCTGGTGCGGGACGGCATGCTGATGGCGGCGGCGGGCCGGTCCTCGTACCTGGACGGCGGCATCCACATGTACCGCCTGAACCCGGCAACGGGCGAGATGATCTCGGAGACGGTCACCTTCAGTCCTGAGCCCGAGACGGGGAAGCAGCCGGCGGACCCGAACACCAAGGACGTGCGGGGCGTGAAACCGGACATTCTCCTCGCGGATGGCGAGGACGTGTACATGCGGCACGTGAAGGTGGACTTCGAGACGGGGGACGAGACGGGTACCGGCCTGCATCTGTTCACGCCGCTTGGCTTCCTGGACGATACGTGGTGGCACCGGGGGTACTGGGTGCTGAGCGATGGGTTCGTGTCGCACTGGAGCGGCTGGTGGCGGACGGGGAACCTTGTCCCGTCGGGGCGGATAGTCTCGTACGACGACAGCTCAGTGTTCGGCTACGGACGCGACCAATACGTGTCGGGCAACACGGGACAGTGGCGCGGCGGCGAGGGGTACCAGCTCTACAGCTTCGACCGGGCGGCTCAGCCGAGTGAACCGACGCCCCCGCG
>JASFTE010000673.1:0-3386 GCA_050114035.1 Armatimonadota bacterium
AGGTTCCCCCTTCTCGTGCTGACCACGCGCACGCGCTCTGTGCATAGTGGCCAGGCTACTCGGGCGATGCTGGAGCAGTTCGTCACTGTCTCTGTTTCCATCCCAATACCGCGCTCGCCTGCCCCAGATCCTGCGATGCGGGCACACGGCGAGCCGCCCCTGAGGGCGCGCGTTGCGCAACCGAGGTACCCCGCCGCGGGGAGTCGAAGTGTGGGATGGCTCCTCTGACGCATGGCCAGATCCGGGAGGCCTCCCTCATGGAGAACGCGGACGATCTCATGCCACTCCTCGGTGGGTTGCTGCAGTCTCAGAGACTCGCCGTGCTCGGGACACATGACGCGGGACAGCCATACTGCAGCCTTGTGGCCTTCGCAGCAACCGAGGACCTGAAGCACCTGATCTTCGGGACGATGCGCAGCACGCGGAAGTATGCCAACATCGAGGCCGATGCGCGAGTAGCCCTTCTGGTCGATAGCCGCAACAACGAGGAGGACGACTTCCACGACGCCCTCGCTGCGACGGCGGTAGGCAACGCGGGTGAGGTGACCGGTCCCGAGAAGGCCCGGTACCTGGAGCTCTATGTCGCCAAGCACCCGTACCTTCGGGACTTCGTTGACTCCCCCACGTGCAGCCTTCTGTGCGTCGCCGTCACCACATACTATGTCGTGCAGCGATTCCAAGAGGTAACGGAACTGCGCATGCGGCCATGAGCTTCGTCATCCCACTGAGCAAGGTCAGCGACGCCAACGGCTACCGCGCTGGGGCAAGGCACTGGCACTGGCCCGAATGGCCCGGCACGGTCTCAACGTGCCAGACGGCCTCTGCGTGACTACCGATGCCCACAGCGCATTCGTGGGCCCGACTGGGCTCCGCGAGCGCATCGCCCTCGAGCTGAGCCGCTAACGCTTCGAGGATATGCGATGGGAGGAAATGTGGGATGCGGCTGCAGCTACGCAGTATTGAGCGATTGGACACCGGTCGACGCCAGGCCATCCGCAGGCAGGCGGACCGACTCCGCGCGCACATCACGTAGGAGACCGGGGAGCTCGGAATGATACAGCCGGAGCGGGTGCAGGCTCTGAATGATGGTCCGGTGCGGGGCGGGGAGTACGTCCTGTACTGGATGCAGGCGTCGCAGCGGGAGGATTACAACCACGCGCTCGAGTATACGGTGCGGGAGGGCAACCGGCTGGGCGCCCCGGTGGTCGTAGGGTTCGGGCTCACGGAGGGCTTCCCAGAGGCCAACGAGCGGCACTACGCGTTCATGCTCGAAGGGCTGCGTGAGGTCGAGGTCGCGCTGCGCGGGAGGGGGATCCAGCTCGTGGTGCGGCGGGGGCACCCCGACAGGATAGCGGAGGAGCTGGCCAGCGACGCGTGCATGGTGGTGACGGATCGGGGATACCTGCGCGTGCAGAAGCAGTGGCGCCGGTCGCTGGCCGAGAGGGCTCCCTGCCGGGTGGTCCAGGTGGAGACCGATGTGGTGGTGCCGGTGGAGGTGACCTCGGACAAGGAGGAGTACGCAGCCCGGACGATACGGCCGAAGATCCACAAGCACCTGGAGGGCCACCTGACTCCTGTTAGGCGTACGCGGCCGAAGCGTGAGTCGCTGGGGATGGCGCTGGATGGAGTGGATGTGCAGGATGTGGACGGTCTGCTGGCGGGGCTGGACATTGACCGTGGGGCAGGGCGCGTGAGCGCCTTCCGAGGGGGCACGGCCAATGCGAAGAGGCTGCTGCGGGAGTTCATCAGGCACAGGCTCGAGGAGTACGCAGAGCTGCGGAACGATCCGAGCGTCGATCGCGTCTCGCACATGAGTCCGTACCTGCACTTCGGGCAGATCTCGCCGGTGTACATTGCGCTGCAGGTGATGCGAGCGGGTGGGCCGGGGAGGGATACGTACATCGAGGAGCTCATCGTGCGGCGGGAGCTCAGCATCAACTTCGTCCATCACAATGCGAAGTACGACTCGTATGGGGCTGTGCCGGAATGGGCGCGGAGCACGCTCGAGGCGCACCGGGGAGATGAGCGGGAGGCAGTGTATCGGCTGGAGGAGCTGGAGGCGGCGTGCACTGATGACCCCTACTGGAACGCGGCCCAGCAGGAGATGCTGGTGACGGGCAAGATGCAGGGGTACATGCGGATGTACTGGGGGAAGAAGATCCTGGAGTGGGTGCGGGACCCCGAGGAGGCGTTCGGTATCACGCTGCACCTGAACAACAAGTACGAACTGGACGGACGCGACCCGAACTCGTTTGCGGGCGTGGCGTGGTGTTTCGGGAAGCACGACCGGCCGTGGGGGCGGCGCCCGGTGTTCGGGACGGTGCGGTGCATGACGGCGGGCGGCCTGCGGCGGAAGTTCGATATGGAGGGGTATCTGCGGAAGGTGGAGGCGCTGGTGTGACGAGGGCCTTGCGGGCTCTTCAGCAAGAGACCCCCGTCTGCGTGCGCAATCCGCTCACGCGTTGAGTCGCCAGATGGCATAGTTGAGAGCCGCAGCGAACGTGACCCAGGCCTGGTAGGGCACCAGCAATGCGGCTGCCACGGGGCTGGCGCGCCAGAAGGCGGCGATGGTTGCCAGGATGGCGACCCACAGCAGGACGATCACGCCGAAGGCGGCCCCCGGCATGCGGCAGCCGAAGAAGACGGGGCTCCAGGCGGCGTTGAGGAGCAACTGCACGGCGAACAGGCCCATTGGAAGCCCCGAACCGGCGAAGCCCTTCTGCCGCCACACCACCCAGGCCGCAACCGCCATGCTCACGTAGAGCGCCGTCCAGACGGGGCCGAAGACCCAGCCGGGTGGAGTCCAGGCAGGCTTCTGAAGGGTAGCGTACCAGTCGGGGATGGAGCGGCCGGTGTAGACGGCGCCGAGGGCGGATGCGCCGAAGCACACGACGACGGCTACGCCGAGTCCCAGCGCCTCACGGCCCGATATCATGGAGTCATCTCCGGCCTCTTTGATCGACCAAACGGCAAGCTGCAAGAGTATACCCGAGTCATGGGCCCGTGCCAATGCGGATCGCAACCATCCGCGCGCGCGTGGCGGGGCATGTCACTGACCAGGGCCGCGGCACCACGATAGGGCTCGGCCGCATACGCCGGGAAGATGATGTGACGGTGGGGACAACGACCATGGATGGGACACCACGGGACAGCGGCGACGATTCGCCTGTGCTGCTCACGGGTGCGACGGGGTACATCGGCGGTCGGCTGCTGACGGCGCTGGAAGCCGCGGGCCATCGGGTGCGGTGTCTGGCACGGAGGCCCGAGGCGCTTGAGTCGCGAGTGGGCCCGAGCACGGATGTAGTGCCTGGGGATGTGCTGGACTCGGTGACGCTTGGGCCGGCGATGGCGGGTGTTGGCGTGGCGTACTATCTGGTCCATTCGAT
>JASFTE010000674.1:0-3383 GCA_050114035.1 Armatimonadota bacterium
AGTGCCTGCTGGGCCACGAGCTGCACGCCGGTCATGGGCGTCATGTCGAAGGCCAGTGTGCCCATGGGCACATTGCTGAACTGCAGGCCCACCATCGGGTCCGGGAGGGAGCCGACCTGCGGCACGACATTCCACGCCGCGTCGATCCGGTGCCGGAGCGCCTTGAGCTCCGGGTTCTCCTCGAGCGCGATCTCAATGAGCCGCTCGAGGTTCAGCGGCGGCAGCGCGGCGGGCTCCGGCCTCCCGGCGGCCTGTGCCAGGCCGGCGGGAGCCATGGCGCCGAATTGCGCCGCGAAGATGAGCGCTGTGGCAATCCGAATCAGCAGCTTCATGGCCGTTCCCCCTTCGGGCCCTGCCCGTCCCCCTAGAACTCTCGTCCCCAGAATACCGACGCGCCCAGATCATCGTCCGCGAACGCGCCCCTCACGTGCCACCACGGTCGCGGGTTATACAGCACGCCGAAGTTCACATCGTCGTCTCCGCCGAAGTCCACCAGCTCGCCCGTGAACCACAGATCGTTCTCCAGCTCGAGCTCAAGTCCACCAAAGAAGCCGTCCATCAGATTGCCGGCCCCGAGCCCGGCCGACATTGACAGCCGATGGGGCTCATCCCAGAAAGCCCGGGTGCTGGTGTCCTTGGTCCAGACGCCGAAGATGGTGGTATCGAGCTGATCCAGGGCATCGAGCACGCCCACGGACGCCGACCAGTCGTGCTCCTCCGACTGGTTCAGGAGGTACTTCCCGCTGAAGATCAGCCGGCTGGGCAGGTCGCCGCCCGTGGCCGTCGCGGTCACCTCGAGCTTGTCGTCGAGCCCGTACGTGCCGAAGTAGAGGTTCGAGTCCGACACCCGTCCGAGCCCGGCATAGCCCGTGCCCTTCTCGATGAGGTGGGCACTCGGGGTCAGAATGAGTCCGCCCTGTCCGAAGAAGTTGGGAGCTGCGCCTGTCGTCTTTTTCTTCTCAGGCTCCCGGGCGGGACGCTGGCGCTTCGCGGCGGGGCGGGCTTTGGCCGGCGAGGGCTGCTGCTCCAGGGCTCCCGAGGCGGATTGTACGGCGCCCTCAACGGTGCCGGGGTCAATGCCGGCCGCCCGCATGTCGCTCTTCAGCGCCGCGAGCAATGAACCGACACGCTCGGCTCGCGCGTTCGCCTCGCGCTCCTGCCGCCTTGCCGCCACGGCGTCCTCCGCGGGGCGCAGCGCGGCGTCAATCTCCGCCCTGCTCAGCCCCGCGTCGGCCAGCTCCTGGCGCAGGTCTGCCAGACGCTGCTCCGCCACAGCCAGGCTCTGTTCGGTTGCGACCTCCCGGGCGGCAGCCGGCTTCGGGCCCGGGACGGCCGGGGCTTCCGCGGTCGGCTGCCCGGAGGGCCGCTCAGCAATGGGAACTTCCGCGGGCACGGGCGGCGCAGGGGGCGCGGCCGCCATCTTCGTGAGCAGCCGCTGAAGGACCACGGCAATCTCGTATCGTCGCAGGGATTGATCTCCCCTGAAGGTCCCGTCGGGGTAGCCGTCCATGAGTCCGGCGGCCGCAGCGGCCGTCACGGCCCCGGCGGCCCAGTGATTCTGCGGCACATCGTCGAAATCCGTCGTCCCCGGGTTGGCCATGGCGACCGGCGCGCCCTGCGCGACGGCATCCGAGAGCAGGTTGAGCGCCGCCTTCACCTCTCCCTGATCCGCCCCGGCCGCGTGCAGCTCGTCGGCGAGCTGCTTCACCAGCGCTCGGGCCACGGGTGTGGCTTCCGCGGGGTGTTCCCGGCCGTTGCCAACGCCGCCCCCGGCGCTCGCGATCACGTCCGGTGGCCCGTGCAGCCGCACGAGAACGCGCTGCGCGATCATCGCCATCTCGTAGCGCGTCAGCTCCTCGTCGCCCTGGAAGGTGCCATCCGGGTAGCCGTCCATCAGCCCGCCCGCAACCGCGCTCACAACGGCATCGTGCGCCCAGTGCGAGTCGGGCACGTCGTGCAGCGTCGGCACGCTTACGGCGTCCGGCGCGTTCGGCGCCGCGGCAGCAGTTGGCGTGGGCGCGGGAGCGTGACGCGCCGGCAGCTCAGCCAGGAGGATCGGCTCTGCCGACGGTCGCACGACTCTCGCGTTCCGCTTGGCCCACTTCCGGAACTCCTCGACATCGGAGAAGGCCCGGTACGGCACGCACTCCCCGCTGGCGCGCACCGGCGCGACCACGACGGCCCCGGTCGGCCCGGCCGTCCAGCGGGCCTGCGTGCGCGTCAGCTTGATGGTGTCGCCGGTCAGTGGCGACTTCATGGACACTCGCGACCACGGCAGCCGCGCTGCCATCACGCGGACGGCGCATGACAGGCAGTCGTACTCGAGCTTCTCGTTGGTCTGCCAGTCAGTCACCGTCACGGCGGCATCCGGCGCACACACGCCGCCGCACAGCGCGCACGGCTCCGCGGCAGCCGCCGGGGCGACTGCCGAGAGCCACATGGCAGCCCCCCAGGCCAGAAGGAGTGCCACGGTTGACGATTTGCCAGACATCGCGTTCGCCTCCAGACGCAATCTCCTGTTCACGCAGATGGTCAATGCCTGCCACACCCCAGACGCCCTCCCACCTTCTCGGATCGTCGCACGTATGCCTCTCGCCCTGAACTCCGTCGGGCGCCCGCGCGGCAGCACGTGGCGCAGCCCTTGTCACAACCAAGTCGTCTGAGGCGCGCGAACGCCGCCGCATACGAGCAAAGTCACACAGTGGGAACCTTGTCTAGAGCAAGGGAGGGCAGCGGGATGTGGCCCATTGAGGAACGAAGAGGAGTAAGGCCAGCGGCTCGGATTCGTGCAGCGCAGCGGCCGCGGGAGCGGGCCGCGCATTGAGCTCTGAGGCCGGAAGAGCCGCCGGGGCGGTAGATTCGTCACCGCGAACGAGCCCGGGGGCTGCCGGGCGATCCGCGGGCTGCGCCGGGGCGTGCAGGCATGCGCAGGGCCGCTCGTCGCAGGCTGCCACCGTATCACTATCCGGCCGCGCCGTGCAGCATGTTGCCGGCTCCGGCGCGGGCGTAGCTTCGGCTCGGCAGCACGCGTGCTGTGACGCCTCGGCGGTCGACACGGGCTCGCACAGGCAACTGCCTCCCACTACCGCCTGCAGCAGGAGCAGAGCGCCCACGACGAACGCCACGTTGTGCGATATCGATCTTCGCATGCCACTCCGACCTTCGAACATCAGAACACACGTCCGTGTCGAGTAGTTCCTTACCACATTAGGCCGGTCGGAATGTTCCCTGTTTCACACTCGCGGCGACTCAGGCGCAGAGGGCGCATCGCCCCGCGGCGCCGCGGACCCGTGCGCGGCCGGCGCCGCTACGTCATGAACTGCCCCACGTGCCGCAGCGCCAGCCGGATGTACGTCCATCTCTTCTCCGGCTTGTTCCACAGC
>JASFTE010000675.1:0-3382 GCA_050114035.1 Armatimonadota bacterium
CCCGATATGGTGTGGGTGGCGTAGGTGGTGAACTTGACGTCTCGTGTAACGTCGTAGGAGTCAACGGCTTTGATGAGGCCGAGGTACCCCTCCTGGACCAGGTCCTCAAGCGGCTCGCCGGAGGCCAGGAAGCCGCGAGCCACTTTCTCCACGAGATCGGTGTGGCGTTCGATGAGCTTGTCCCGGATTGCCGCGTCGTCCGAGCGCCGCAGCCTCCGGAAGAGGGCACGCGTATCGGCGTCGGCGCGTGCCTTCGCCCGCGGCGAGGTCCCGGCCTTGGCTCGGGTCCTGCGCCGGCCGGTCGTCTGCATTGCTGCCGCCTGGGCCATGACCGCCTCCGGTGCTGCGACCTAGGCCACTGCCACCATCGGCGCGTCTACAGATTGCCCGCTTGCCCGACGAGGTTGTAGATGGGCGTGATGACCGATACCGCAACGAAGCCCACGAGCAAGCCGAGGCCGACGATGAGCACTGGCTCGATAATGGATGTGAGTCCTTTGATCACTGCATCAACTTCTTCGTCATAGAAATCCGATACCTTAGTGAGCATCTCATCGAGTCGCCCCGTCTCTTCCCCGACGGAGATCATCTGCGTGATCATATCGGGGAAGACACCACTGATCATCAGGGGGCTGGAGAGCTTATCGCCATGCATGATGTTCTGCTTGGCATCCTGGACGGCTTTCTCGATGACGGCATTGCCCGTGGTCGCGGAGACGATGTCCAGAGCCGTCGGAGTGGCCACTCCGCTGCTGATGAGTGTAGCGAAGGTGCGCGAGAACCGGGAGATGGACATCTTCCGGACGAGGTCGCCCACGATGGGGAGGCGGAGCTTCAGAGCGTCAACGTGGTAGCGGCCGGTCTCGGTTCCAGTGTAGGCACGGTACCCGATGATGGTGCCGACAACAACTGCCACCGGCACGTACCAGTAGTGTATGGCGTAGTAGCTGGAGTCGAGCAGGAGCTTCGTGCTGAGCGGCAGAGCGACGCCGATATCATCGAAGATCGTCTTGAACTTGGGCAGAATAAAGAACACCAGCACCAGTGTCATGAGGATGGAGAAGACCAGGACGATGACGGGGTAGACCATGGCCGACTTGATCTTGCCCATCACCTCCATCTCTTTCTCCAGGTACGAGGCGAGGCGATTGAGGATTACGTCGAGAATGCCGCCGGCCTCAGCGGCCTTGATCATGTTTACATACAATGGTGAGAAGACGCGTGGATGCTTGGACAGCGCCTCCGTGAGGCTCTGTCCGGACGCAATGTCGCTTCTCGCCTGGTCGATGATCTTTTTGAGTCGCTCGTCGCCGGTCTGGCCCCGGAGCACGTCGAGGCACTTCATGAGGTTCATGCCCGCGTTGATCATAGTGGCGAACTGGCGCGAGAAGATGACGAGCTCCCTGAGCTTGACCTTACGAAGCGAGGCGAGGCGCTCGCTGAAGCTGCGCTGCCTCGCAGCCTGCAGGTCAACCACATGGTAGCCGTCGTCGCGGAGCTTCGCCTCGGCCGCGTCTCGGCTATCGGCCGGGATGCGGCCCTTGACCTCTCGTCCTCCGGCGTCTACAGCAACATAGGCGAATGTGGCCATCTGTCATCTGCCCCTTGTTCACGGGGTGGTGTATCGCTGGCCCCCGGCCGTGCACCGCGCATGCGCCGGTGCGCGGGCAACTGCCGTCGGATCAGGCGTATTTGCCCAGCAGCAGGCGCTGGAAGTTGTCCGGATCCAGGCAGCGCGTAATGGCGTCCTCGTGCGTGACCTCTCCGCGATGGACCAGATCGGCGAGGGCGCTGTCCATGGTCTGCATGCCCATCTCGCCGCTGGTCTCAATGACGCTGGGCATCTGATGCGTCTTCGCCTCGCGAACGAGGTTGCGGATGGCCGAGGTGGCTATCATAAGCTCGATGGCGGGGATGCGGCCTCCGCGCCCCATTCGCGGGACGAGCTGCTGCGCCACAACGGCCTCTATGGTGTTGGCCAGCTGCACCCGTACCTGCTCCTGCTGATGCGGGGGAAACACATCGATGATGCGGTCGATGGTCTGCGTCGAGCTACGGGTGTGCAGGGTGCCGAAGACCAAGTGTCCGGTCTCGGCTATCGTCAGAGCAGCGTCGATGGTCTCCAGGTCGCGCATCTCGCCGACGAGCACGACATCGGGATCCTCGCGCAGGGCGCTGCGCAGCGCGTCGGCAAAGCCGTGCGTGTCGTTGCCCATCTCGCGCTGATTCACCATCGCCATCTTGTGCGGGTGCAAATACTCGATGGGGTCCTCGATGGTGAGGATGTGCACGGGTCGAGTGCAGTTGATGTGGTCAATCATGGCCGCCTGCGTGGTGGACTTGCCGGCGCCCGTGTAGCCCGTCACGAGAATGAGCCCGCTGCTGCGGTTGGTGATGTCGCGCAGCACGGTTGGCAGGTTCAGCTCCTCGAGTGAGGGGATCTGGCTCGGTATTGCCCGCAGTGCGGCGGCAACGGTATCGCGCTGTTGGTAGATGTTCACGCGGAATCTGCCGACGTACTTGACGCCGTGGGAAAAGTCCAGCTCGCGCGTCTTCTCGAACCGCTCCAGCTGCACGTCATTGAGCACGTCATACACAAGTCTCTGGGCCTGGGTGCCCGAGAGCGGCTCGTAGTTGGTGGGGACGAGTCGGCCATCGATGCGAAGCAGGGGCGGGAGGCCAGTGGTGAGATGCAGATCGGATGCGCCCTGCTCCATGGTGACCGTGCACAGGGTGTCGAGGTCAATGTTCTCTACGCTGATCGGTTGGGTTGATGGGGCAGCAACGGCTGCCGGTGCGTCAGCCATCTGCACGCGGCTCCTTCCACACGCCTACTCGGCCTGCGTGTGCCGATAGGCCTCCTCGATAGTGGTAAGGCCCTGCAGCACCTTGGCGCGAGCGTCCTGCTGGAGCGTGACCATGCCCAGCTTCACAGCCTGTGTGCCCATCTCGTGCGCTGGCGCATTATGCAGAATCATGTCGCGCATAGCGTCCGAGACCAGCAATAGCTCGTAGACGCCAACCCGTCCGCGGTAGCCGTCGAAACAGTGGTCGCACCCGCGCGCCTTGTAGAAGGCGACTCCGTCGGCATCCTGCGGGCTCAGGCCAATGAGGTCCAGGGCTTCCTTTGGCGGATCGTAGGCCTCGCGGCATCGTTGACAGATGCGCCGTACGAGGCGCTGGGCCAAGACGCCGCAGAGGGCCGAAGCGACCAGGAACGGCTCCACTTCCATTTCCACGAGGCGAGCGATGGCACCGGGGGAGTCGTTGGTGTGCAGCGTACTGAGCACCAAGTGGCCCGTCAGTGCTGCCTCGGTAGCGATCTTTGCCGTGTCGGTATCCCGGATCTCTCCGACCATGATCACGTCTGGGTCCTGTCGCA
>JASFTE010000676.1:0-3370 GCA_050114035.1 Armatimonadota bacterium
CGAGCGTCCCGGCACATGTAGAAGTAAGGGGGAAACGCCCAGCTGCGCCCCACCGCACCCGCGCCCCGCTCAGCCCTCTGCCCTGTTGCCCTCGCCCGCGAACGACTGCTCCGCGAACTCCACAGCCGACGCCAGCGCGCGTTCGGCGACTTTGTAGCAGCCCACGAGGAAGAACTCCTCAGCCGCAGCAATGCACCGGCTGACCTGCTTCCACCCGCCGATGGATGCTGCGAAGGCGGCGTTGTCCAGCCGCCCCACGATCGGCACGCAATCTCTCTCGCCGGCCCGGATCAGCTCCAGCGATTCCGCCAGATACCGCAAGATCCGCTGTTCGCGCTTCATCGTGCAGCCCGCCGTCTACGGCGCTGTTCATCGAACGCCCGCGTGTCTGGGATCGGCGCAGGTTGGGTCGGCACGTCCCGCGGCGGTGCGTGTGTTGTCGTCTCAAGTGGTGGGGGCTTCTCTTCTCCCTCAGGGGATTCCTGCGTCGGCTCGGCCTGCCCCTCCAGTGCCGCCAGGCACTTCGTGCATATCGTCATCATATGCATGGCAGCGTACTCCTCGCGACAGTCAGGGCACAGCAGCTTCGCCATCGGCTACCTTCCCCTGCCTCCCTGCTCCCGCCACTACTGCGTCGTGAGGGCCGTGACCTCGTCAACCATGAGCACGTTCGCCGGCGTCGGAGTGCCACCCATGATCGCCGTCGCATCGAGCAACGCTATCATGCTCAACTGCTCGCCGTTCAGCGCGTTGTTCTCGTCCGACGAGTCGTCGTTGAGCTTGAAGTCGTCCGGAGTCAGCTCGATCGTCTCCCATTCGCCTCCGCCGGCCAGCTTCCCCGTCGCCGCATACCCGGACTTGTCCCGCCCCTGCGCCGCGTCTGCCTTCTCCTCGACCATGATCGCCAGCGTCACCGGCTGCTCGCTGGAGGCCACGATCCGCACTCGCGACAGACCCGCCAACTCGCCCACCTGCACCGGCAGGATCGCTCCCGCGGCCGGGAACTGCGCCCCGGTTAGATCGTACCTCAGTGCCACCGCCCCGCCTCCGCCGTCCTCGTGTGCGACGCTGTCTGCCGTCGTGTTCCGCACGGGGATGAGGAAGATACTGCTCGTGTCGAACGTTTGCAGCGTGATCTCTCGCCCGCCACCCGCCACATCCTTCACAAGACGCTGCCGCGCAACAGCCTTCGGCGAGATGCGGAAGTCGTCCAGCAGGATGCTCCGCGGATCGGCCGTCATGCCGAGGAACATGGCGGCCTCTTCGTTCTGGAAGAACATTGCCGCCAGGTCCATCACGATGCAGGCCGCGATCTGGTCCGGATCCAGCCGGCCGTTGTCGTCGGTGGTATCATCGCTCAGCATGAAGTCCGCCAGCGCCATCTCCATCTGCTTCCACTCGTCCGGCGGGCAGTACGACGCGGTCACGTATCGCGCTCCGCCTGCCTCCTGGAGGCCCACGGCGAGCAGGCACGCAACGCTGCTCTTCACCCACACGCTGAACGACTGCGCCCCGGGCGCGGGACCCGTCTGCGCCACCACCCCCGGCATCTTCCCCTCCGTGGGCGCGAATCCCCACCGCAGCGCCCCCACACCCACCTTCACCTCGGCCGCGTCATTGGCGAGGTCCAGGATGGCCGTGTCGTCCATCGCCACCCACCCCTCCACGTCCGCCTCGAAGCCGAATTCCACCAGGGCCGCCTCCGTCGGCGCCCTCGCCTGCTCCTGCGCCAACACACCGGCCACAGAAAGCTCGAGCATCAGCAATGCGCCCACAAAACGCATATGCCTGCACTCCCCTCACGTCGCCTTGGACCTTGAACCCCGAGCCCCGAACCCCTCAGCCTTCCTCTCCCACAAGCTGCATCCCGAACGTGAAGCCCACATCGACCTCGAACAGCCTCCCCCATGGCAACGCAATGTGCATCTCCTCGAGCTCGGACGGCACCAGGTACGCCGTCCGCTGGCCGGTCCCGATCCGCACGCATCGCCGCCCGAGGAAGTGGTTCAGGTAGAGCTCCTGCGCCGCGTGGCCCAGTTGCGCCTGCACGAAGTGCTCCGCCTCCTCATGGCCGTCCGCAAGGTCGAACGCCGACCGCCGCACCCGATCCGCCATGTACGCCGCCGCCCGCTCCCGCACATCCGTCTGGTACGCCCAGTCGTCCACGAGCCGCACCACCAGCAGCTCCAGATGCTTCCGCTCGCTGGCGATGAGCGAATCCAACAGCCCCAGGTAGTGCATCGTGTCGAAGCTCCGCAGCCGTCCCGCCAGCTCGAACGCCCCCTTGTCCTGCAGCGCGATCAGCCGCATTACACCATGCGCCAGCGCCGACCCGATCGAGTTCCCCGCCGTGTTCCATCCAGCATACGACGCCAGCCGGCAGACGTCGGCCCGCTCGAAGAGCAGCTCGATGAGCGTCGGATCCGCCCCGTTCGCGAACGCCGCATCGCACACCACCGTCGGCCGCTCCCCGTCGAGCTGCGCCGCGATGTCCTCAACGAACTCCGCCAGCTCCGCGCGCCTTTGCTCCTGCAGCTCCTCGCTCTCCCGCAGCTCCTGCCTCGGGAAGTCCGTCGGCGCATTGACAAAGCAGTGTATGTCCGCCTCGTCCGCGCCGTCGGCCCGCTCGGCGCCCACGGCCGCGATGTGCTCGCCCACCGTCTGCTCCAGCGGCCGATCCTCGAAGGGCGCGATCCGCTGCGCATGATCCCCCGACGAGAACGTCAGCGCGATCTTCGGCGCCCGCAGCATATGCACCTGGACGAACCGCGCCAGCAGCGTCAGCGACGCTTCGTCCGCCCCGGGGTAGATCATCACCTTGTCCTCGACGCCCTGCTCCTCGATCAGCGCCCGCAGCGCCTCTTGCTCCTGCCTGTGGATCCCGTGCTCCGATGCGTCCTCCTGCGTCAGTGCCAGCCAGTCGATGGTCCCCGCCGCCGCGAGCTCCACGGCGAGGCAGTTGATCGCGTGGTTCCGCTCCCGAGCCGCCAGGTACTCGCTTAGCACCTCCTGCGGCAGCTCCTTGCGCAGCTCGCCGATCTCTTTCCTGTCCTCATCCCGGCCGAAGCGCTGCACCAGATCCCGCAGCTCCGAGTACCGCTGCACCCGCGCCCAGTCACTCCCGCTCGTGTCCTCGCATCCGGAGATGGACGACCGCATTATCACATTCGACGCAAAGATCCTGGCGCCGGGGCTGTTGGCCTTGATCTCCTGAAGCGCCTCGAGCCGTCGCCGTGCCGCGTCTAGCGGGGTCCGCGTCGTCCGCGACGCGATGAGCCCACCGTAGGCCAGCATGTCCAGCGACACCACCGTGCAGTCCACCGTCGCGGCCACCCGCCGCAGCCATGCCCCGACCTCGTCGCAGTTCCCA
>JASFTE010000677.1:0-3365 GCA_050114035.1 Armatimonadota bacterium
AAGTGGATGGACGGCTTCGCGCCCATGGGCCCGTGCCTGGCGACGGCGGACGAACTCGGCGATCCGGAGAATCTGGGCATTCGCCTGCGGCTGAACGGTGAGACGATGCAGGAGGACAACACCGGGAGCATGATCTGGGGCGTTGCCGACATCATTGAGTACGTCTCGGCCATACTGACTCTGGAGCCGGGGGACGTTATCTCCATGGGCACGCCCGGTGGCGTCGGCTTCGCCCGAACACCGCCCAGAGACCTGCAGCCCGGGGATGTGGTGGAGGCCGAGATAGACGGCATAGGGCTCCTGGCCAACCCGGTGGAGGCAGAATAGCCGGCCAACCTCGCGACATGCGCGAAACGGGGCCGACATCGCGTCGGCCCCGTTTGTTTGAGCGCCATATGTCCAGCCTACTGCTCGTCGTCTGCCTCCGCCTCTTCCTCCTCCTCGACCTCGTCGGTCTCTTCCTCCTCGGCATCCTCGTCTGCCGGTGCTTCCTCCTGCGGCACATCGAGTACCGGCTCTTCGCCGAGTGCGATGATCCGGAGGCGCTTCACGAGGCGCGTCTTCTTCCGGGCGGCCGCGCGCTTCTTCAGCACGCCTTTGGCGGCCGCTTTGTCGATGAGGCGCGCGGCGAGTCTCGCCGCCTCTGACGTGTCGGCACCCTCTCCCTGCTGGGCAGCCGCGAGGGCCGCCCGCACGGCGGAGCGCATGCGGGTCTTCACGGCCCGGTTGCGCGCGCGGCGCCGAATCGATTGGCGAAGTCGCTTCGCCATGGATTTGCTCATAGGCATAGCTCTACGTCCTCACTGATGGCCAACCCGGGGCACACCGGCCTCACGGACTTGCACGGATCTCGCCCACCACGATGGAGAGCGTACGATAGCACAAATGCCTGCCTGGCGCAAGGGGCGAAGCCTGAGGACGGAAGCGGGGTCCCGGAATCCCGTTCGTGAAAACCACTCTGGCCTTCTGGAATGCGGACGGAACTGCGGCATAGACCACGCCGTCGGAGGGAGGAACTGGCGTGCGGCCAGCGAAGTACCGGCAGAGCCAGCATAGAACCTGCAGCACCGAATGAAGAAAGGACGACGCGCTCATGGCCGACACACCGCCCGTGCCGCCGCAGGACCAAGGTCCGCCAGCGCCGCCAGATCCGCCAACTCCGCCTGGCCCACCCGCTCCGCCGACGCCCCCGCCCCCCGGGGTCGTGCCCCCGGGGCCGCCGCAGCCACCCGTGCCAGGCGCAGAGAACACGAGCGGGCAAGGCCCGACCGCCGAGGTGCCGCCGGAGATCAAGGGCTGGAACTGGGGCGCGTTCTTCCTGAACTGGATCTGGGGCATTGGGAATCAGGTCTGGATCGCCCTCCTGGCGCTGATTCCCTGTGCAAACATCTTCATCGCGATCTGGCTCGGGATCTCGGGGAGCGAGATGGCATGGCGCGCGCGCCGCTGGGAGAGCGTCGAGCAGTTCAAGTCCACGCAGCGTGTGTGGGCGATAGTCGGCGCGATCCTATGCGCGCTCGGCATCGTCATGTGGATCATATCCGCGGTCGTCGGCCTGTGGGCGGAGCGCGGCGCCTAGAGCGCGTGGGGACCCGAAACCGATCCGCGGGCGCTCCGTGAGACGGCCCGGAGCGGGTCCGTCGTCTCCCAGGACTCCGTCCGCACAGCAGTCGCCGCAAATGCACCGTGCGGGGGCGGTGGCCCCGCGGTGCTGGCGTAGACTTGCTGCCCCAGGCTCGGCCCCGGCCAGCAGCAGGGCACGTACGCCAGAGCTGCGAGGGAGACCATGACGGCGATGACGGCCAGGCCGTAGTCGGCGTCGAGGCGCGGCTTGGCGCTGACGTTCCGACTGCTGTTCGCCCCCAACACCACACGCTGACCTCAGCAGGGACGCGCTCGCAGACGCGCCCGCTACGTCCCCGCCCTCGTATCCTTCCACGTCCTCGGCGGTGCAGCGGAGGAGTGGTGGGTGGGGATGCCGCCCGGGTACTGGTCCACTCGTCCCGAGAAGCTCGGCGGGACGCGGAACCAGTGGTGGTTGATCTCCTCTTTGGGGGCGGCCTCGCCGATGCAGTAGACCCAGCCGTTCTGGCTGCCGATGACGATCAGGCCGCCGGACACGCACGGGGTCGCGTCGATGTCGAAGCCGTCGTCAAACACCCAGAGCGGGCGACCGTCCTCCTCGCGCAGACACCACATGGTGCCGTCGCGGACGCCCTGCAAGATGCAGCCATCCACCACCACCGGCGAGCTCCAGATGCGGAAGACGAGGGAGCGGCGCCAGAT
Source organism: Armatimonadota bacterium (assembly GCA_050114035.1). Lineage (GTDB taxonomy): Bacteria > Armatimonadota > Zipacnadia > JAUWAU01 > JAUWAU01 > JAUWAU01. The sequence goes on from JASFTE010000677.1 coordinate 2,287, forward strand.
GGTGTCTCCCGTCAGGGCGTCGTAGCAGTAGAGCTTCCCGCCGTTGGTGCCGATGTAGACGCGCGCGCCGTCGTCGCTCACGGCGGCGGTGGCCCAGATGCCCCGCCGGGTCTGGTTGTGCCAGATGACGTCGCCCGTCACGGCGTCGAGGCACCAGAAGTGTCCGCGCTCGACGGCCTGCATGGTCTCGGAGCCCACGTAGATGCGGCCGTCTTTGTGAACCGGAGTGGGATCGGTGTCGCCCAGGGTGGCGTGGCGCCAGATGAGATCCCCGGTGTCGGCGTCGCAGCAGTACAGGGTCCCGTTGCTAGAGCCGACGTACACGCGGGCGCCCGCGACGCAGGGGGAGCTCTCGACGCTGCCGTTGGTGGGGCCGTACTTCCAGAGGATCTCGCTCGTCTCCGGGTCGAAGCAGTACAGGTGCTTGTCCTCGCCGCCGATGTAGCCCCGGCCGGCGACGAAGCACGGGTTGCTGTCCATGTCCTGCCCGGTCTTGCGCTCCCAGACCATCTCGCCGCCCATGGTGTAGCAGTGGATCTTATTGTCCCGGCCGCCGTGGAAGATGCGGCCGTCGTGCATCGTGATGCTGCCCTTGATGCAGTGGTGGTTCTCGTAGTGCCAGAGCTCTCTGCCCGTGGCGATCTCGAGGCAATACACGTACGAATCCGTGGAGCCGAAGTACACGTAGTCGCCCATCCGGACGGGCTGCCCGGTCCAGCCGAGGCCCCGCCAGGGCGTGTCGGCGTTCAGGTTCGGGGAGCTCACGGAGGCGCGTTGCTCGTGGGGGCCCTCGATCTTCGTCTTGGTCTCGAAGCGCCAGAGCAGCTTCGGGCGCCGGGGCACGGTGCCGATGCCCGAGAGGTTGCGCTCCGGGTTGCCGCGGAACATGAGGAACTTGATCGGCTGGGGCGGCCGCTGCAGGGGAGGGTACTCCGGCGGCTCCGTGTCGATCCAGAAGAACAGCCGCTCGCCGGCCAGCAGCACTGCGCCGGCAAGGACAACCAACGCCAGGCCATACCCACACCACCGCCGTCGGGTCATCACCCGCCCCCGTCATCGTCAACTACGATGCCACCAGC
>JASFTE010000678.1:0-3353 GCA_050114035.1 Armatimonadota bacterium
GGTCACGACGACGGCTACCAGGAGCGAGTTGATGTAGAACGCGAAGAAGGAGTCCATGATCTGCAGGCCGCGGAATCGCACCGGGCCAATGCGCCACTTGCCGCCGCCCAATTTGCTCACCAGCGCGTACGGAAGGCTCCAGGCGAACATGGGCTCCTCGAGCCGGATCTTGGACCATGCCTCAGGGTAGTTCTGCCACCGGATGTCCACGCACCGCACGGGCCTCAGGAGCTTCTCGGACGTCATCTGCAGCCCCAGGAGATCCCGAAAGACCGCGGCGGGCAGCATGAGCTTCCCGTCCTCCGTGAACGGCTCTGTGACCAGCTGGAGCGGCTGTCCGTCCAGGCTCGCGATACGCTTGCCTACGCGCCCCTTGAGGCGATGCTCGCCCAACTGCAGCACCCACGTCCGCCGCACGGGATCCAGCGCCGCCTCGCCGCCGAGTTGTGCGGCCACGTCCGCCACGGGAAGCGCGTCCTGGTGGGCGGGCATCCTCGCCGGTTGCACCACGGCCTGTCGCCCGCCGGACTCGACGAGCACACGCCGCGTGGGCACCTCCAGCACCTCGCCCCGGCCGGGCTCGTCCAGCAGCTTCACCTTCGCCCCGCCCGGCACAAAGGCCATCCGGCCGACGCGCCGCGGCCCGTCCGGCAGGTCGGCGATGTGTACCGGCAGCTCTTCCCCGCCGACCGTCTCCTGGACCTGGCGGCGCGGAATCCACTCCGGGGGAATGACGAACACCGCGCCGGCGGGCTTCAGCGACGTGGAGACCATCCAGAACAGGGGCACCAGCGACGTGAAGCCGCCCGCGGTGAGCAGCACATACAGTATGCCCTTGCGGACGCACTCCCTGGCGCGATGCCGCCGCCTCGATTGCTCTACGGTCAATGGCGTTGCCATGCTATCCCCGGGGCCCTATTGGTAGTGCACCGCCCGCCGCCCGTAACGCCAATTCGCCAGCGTGATAGCGAACACCACGCCGAACAGCAGCACCGCCAGCGCACATGCGCGCCCCATCTTGAACCACCGGAAGGCGTGCAGGTACACGTAGTACATTATGGTCGTCGTGGCGCCGGCCGGGCCGCCGTCGGTCATGAGGTTGATGTACACGAAGCCGCCCTGGAACCCGGCGATGATGGCCATGACGAAGATGAAGAAGGTCGTGGGGCTGAGCATCGGCCACGTGATGTGGCGCATCCGGTGCCACCAGCCCGCGCCGTCGATGTCCGCCGCCTCGTACAGCTCCTGCGGAATGCCCTGCAGCCCCGCCAGATACAGCAGGCAATTGTACCCGCCCGCGCCGGCCCACAGCCCCATGATGATGAGCGCCGGCTTGGCCCAGTCCGGGTGGCTCAGCCACGCGGGTCCCGCAACCGTGGCCCCAAACAACCGCCCCCCGGCGACGATGGCCGAGTTGAACAGGCCGAACTCGGGGTTGTAGATCCACTGCCACAGCAGCGCGAGCGCCGCCGGCGAGCATATGGCCGGGACGAAGAACACCGTGCGATATATGATCACGCCCCTGAGATTTGTGTTCAGCATGAGGGCCAGGATAAGGGACAGGAGCATGCCGAGGGGGATGCCCGCCAGGAGGAAGACCGTGTTGTAGGCGTAGTACCAGAACTTCTCGTCCCGGGCCCTGATCTTGCCGGTGCGCTTGTCGCGTTCCCAGCCGAGGAACTCCTTGTAGTTGCGCAGTCCGGCGAACCTGGCGTGTCCCTTGCCCTCGCCGCTCGCCACCGCCGCGACCTTCTCGCGCACTGTGGGTGCATCCTCAGGGAAGAACGGCTGGATCACGTCCCATTGGAAGAAGCTCAGCCCGAAGGCCGCAAACACGGGGAGCAGCGTGAAGGTGAGAAAGCCGATGATGTTCGGGAGCAGGAAGGCGTAGCCGGTCAGCGCGTCTCGCGCCCCGGCACGGCGACGGGGCCGCACCTGGGGCGCCGGCTCCGGCGCCTCCGCACTGGCGGCGGAGCAGTACGGACACGTCGTCGCGTCGTCGGGAATGTCAACCTGGCAGTTGGGGCACTGCATCGCGTGGCTCTCGATCGGAGCGGGACGTCCGCTGCATCAGCCGCTACCAACTGATGTCGGGCAGGTCCAGCTCATCATCCTCCGACAGGGCGTCCGAGTACGACGTCGTCTCACTGCCCCGATATACGGTCACCAGGAAGTCCTCGCGCTCGAAGTCCTCCCGGTGTCCCGACGCCACCTCCCGATCCAGTCGCCGTATGAGGGCCGTCTCGTCCTCCTGCGCCACGTCCTGCTCGAGCACCACCGTTGCATGGATGACATCGTCGGCGTAGTGCACGTCCACCTGGCCGATGCGGCGCTCTCCGTCCCAGACGAGGTATATCTCGGATGTGAACGTCCTCAGTAAGCGTGTGAGGCGATACTGATCCACGGCGATTCCTCCCGAGGCCGCGCCTCGCACGCGCCGCCCGCTCCCCCGCTCCGCCCAAGGGCCAACTTCATTGTGGACCTTCGGCATGTTTGCGGGGCGCACCTTCTCCCCCGGCCCGCGCCTCGGCGGGTTGGCGCCAATGCCAATGACGTACTCCACCACCCGGCCAGAAGGAGAATGTGAGCTGCTCGTTCAATTCCTGCGCCAACGGGACCGGCCCCTGGACGGCTGTGGTGTCGCTGCTCTGCCCCAGCACTTCGCCAGCGTCGGCATCCCGTTCCTTGCTTCCTCAAACTGCTTCAGGCATAATGCGGGCCAGGCAGGACGCTGCAGCGGGAACGCGGGGAGACGATTGAAGGAGAGAACACGAATGCGTGACGTTATCGTATTGGGCTCGGGGTGTGCGGGGCTGACGTCGGCGATATACACGGCGCGGGCGAATTTGGAGCCGCTGGTCGTCGCGGGGGCGGAGCCGGGCGGGCAGCTCGCGCTGACGACCGAGGTGGAGAACTACCCGGGCTTCAGAGACGGCATTCTCGGGCCGCAGCTCATGGAGGAGATGCGGCAGCAGGCGGAGCGATTCGGGGCGGAGTTCGTGACCGACGATGCGCAGGCGGTCGATCTGAGCCAGCGGCCCTTTGTGGTCGAGGCCAGCGACGGGAAGCACGAGGCGAAGGCCCTCATCGTGGCGACGGGGGCGCGCGCGCGGATGCTGGGGCTGGAGGCCGAGCAGAAGCTGCTGGGGCACGGCGTCTCGACGTGCGCAACGTGCGATGGGTTCTTCTTCCGCGACCAGGAGATCGTGGTCGTGGGCGGCGGCGACTCGGCCATGGAGGAGTCGATCTTCCTGACCAAGTTCGCGAGCAAGGTGAGCGTGATCCACCGGCGGGACGAGCTGCGGGCGTCGAAGTTCATGCAAGAGCGGGCGTTCCGGAACGAGAAGATCGAG
>JASFTE010000679.1:0-3349 GCA_050114035.1 Armatimonadota bacterium
CGAGCATGTCGATATCGCTGCACTGGTAGGGCTCGCCTCGCACCCGGGACCCGAACACCCAGAGCTGGAGCGGCCCGTACATCGCCTTGACCCGGTCGAGGTACTTCTCGGCAAACCGGCGTATCTGGGGATCCGCGCCCGGGGAGCCGGAGATGTCCTGCGGAGGAGACTCGGGCAACTCGGGAAGCAGCCCGTCGTCGCCCCCGGGGTCGCTGCCACTCGAGGACTCGCCCGCCTCCGCGACGCGCTTGCGGATTACCGCCAGTGCCCCCTCGGCGGCCCCCAGCGCAGCCTCTGCGTGCTCCCGGGTGCATCTCTCGAACGGCGCCCGGCCGGCGTCATCCGGGTAGCGGAGCTCGAAGTAGTCCTTCCCAAGCTGGTAGACCGACGCGTCCAGGTCGTCGGTCATGCCGGTCAGCTCGGCCAGCCTCTCCAGAGAGTGCGTCTTGGGCGCCAGCTCACCGTGCTGCGCGATGTGGAGCGCCTTGAGGGCCTTCTCCACCGCCTGCTGGCACTGGATAACGCAGGCGTCGTAGATGTCCGCCCCGAAGCTCGTCCGAGCAGTCTCCAGGTCGTGCTCCGCCTGCTTCATCCACGATTGGACGTATCGATTGGCCATCTGTGCCACGCCCTGGCGTCTATGCAATCGCCGGACCACGGCTCCGTCGGCAGTGTAGCCGCGACGAGGAGCAGCGTCAAGGGATCTCGCTGAGGGGGAGCGATCAAGCGGCTGAACCAGCCGCGGGGGGCTAACCTCACCCACAGACGAGGTCGTAACGCCACGCGCCGATGCCGCCCAGCAGGTTGTGCACGCGCGTGAGGCCGCGGCCGGCGAGGTCGTCACGAGCCTGGGCGCTGCGGACGCCGCCGGCGCAGATGACGACGACCTCCTCCGAGGGGGCGATGGTGGGAGCCCACACGTCAATCTCGTCCACGGGCAGGTTCTCGCTGCCATCGATCCGCTCAGCCCACCATTCGCTGTAGGTGCGCACGTCGATGAGTCTCACGTTGCGGCTGCCGTCAATCCAGTGCTTGAGCTGGACGTCGTTGATGTCAAGTCCGCAGTCCCAGGCGTTCAGGCCGCCCGCGAGCGCCCGGGCGGTCTCCCCCGGCCCGAGTAGATCGATTGCCGCCCGCCGCGCGTCGGTCTCCGTCTGGCCCACGATCACGATGTCCTCACCCGGCACGCGCGTCGCGACTGCCGCGCCGGTGACACTGCGCCCGTGCGGAGTGCTCTCGCTGGTGGGGATGTGGGCCTCCTCGTAGTCAGATGCATCACGGACGTCGACGACTCGAGGGGGCGAGCCGGAGAAGACTTCCCCCCAGAGCTGCTCATCGCCGACGGTTGGCAGCTCCGGCAGGTTCAGCCCGCCGCCGCCGCAGCCGGCGAATACGACTGCTGCGCCCGCCATAGCCACGCACAGCAGCCACCACCGTCGCAGTTCCATGGCCGGTCACCCTCTCTCGGCACGTCCTTCCCCTACACTGATCCGCGCGCCTCCCACACCCGTGCCCCGACAAGGTGGCGAGAGCATCTGCGCCGGAAGCGGCCCCGGAGCTCAGACAGCCACGATGCCAGTGAGGCAGGGCAGATGGACTACCGCCTGCGCACCCTCAATCCCATCACCACGCAACGGACCGACGCCGAGCCCCTGACCGCCGACGCACACGAGACACCCATCGCGCTCCCCGACTTCCGCCAGGACTGTGCGTTGGTGCTCAGGCCGCGGTAGGCAGGCCCCCCCGCACCGCCTTCCGTGCGTCTGTCCTATGCCACCGGCTACTTCACGGTCACCTTGACAGTCCCGCCCTCGATGCTCGTGACCTCGTCGAAGTCGATCCTCTTGGCGAACGCTTCGGGGTCGCTCACCGGTGCGAGCGTCGCGTGCCACTTGTCGCCGCTGTCCCAGTAGCTCATCGTGTGGGTCCCCGCCACGTCGGTCATGCCCCTCAGCTTCTCCTGGATGTCCTCCTTTGCCGCGTCGTCCGCGATGCCCGTTATCTCCAGCTGCACCTGCTGCTCCTGCGTGGAATCGGCGCCAGGGGCAGGCACGTCCCCTGGAAAGGGTACGCCCCCCTCGGGTCCGGATGGCTACGAAGGCGTTGACACATCTCCGCCACCGGCCGGCGGCTCGCGAGTGCCCCTCCTACAGCCGAGGACCAACATCGATGCCAACAACACACCTGGAAGCACGACCCCAGCCAGGCGACCCATCTTCATCCTCTCTCAGCTCCTCTTCGCGAGTCGCGGCGCCTCAGCTGACCATGCCTCATGCCGACGCGGTCGCCATCATGCGAGCGGCGTGCGCCTCTACTGGCCGCTCCGCCTCTTCTCATCCACCTCTCGCCCCTGGTCGATGGAGTAACTGCCGCTCGACGCCCGCTCCTCTGGACGCACCCATTCGGTGATAACGGTGAGCACCCACGCCACCGGCCAGGTGAGCACCGCAGCGAGAAGAACGCCCGCGAGCAGGAGGGCTATGCCGACCATGCTGAGCGGTGGCCAGCCCAGGGCCGTCGCCAGGGCGAGCGCGACGCAGATGAAGAGCGCAGCCAGGACGGCGAAGATCAGCGGCACATGCCACACCTGCATGGTGTGTACCCTCAGATCGGCAGCCAGTCCAGGAGCTTGCCCAGCCGGAATCCGCCCCCTGGACCCATGGCGCCCGGCCCCCCCACCGGCGCCCCATGAGGATCGCCCTAACCCTTGCTCGGGAGGTACTTTTGCAGCTTCCCCGCCAGGTTCACGATGGGCATGCTCTGCAGCCATACCTTGCCGGGGCCCTTGATGTGCGCCAGGAACAACCCCTCGCCGCCGAACACGATGTTCTTGATGCCCTTGACCGTGACGATGTCGAAGCTCACGGACGGCTGGTACATGGCCAGGTGGCCCGTGTCCACGCGCAGGGACTGATCCGGCTGCAGCTCGTATTCCGTGAGCTCGCCCGCGATCTCTACGAACGCCACCCCCGGGCCGGTGAGCTTCTGGAGGATGAAGCCCTCGCCACCGAACAGGCCCGCGCCCAGCTTCCTGCGGAAGTGCATCTCCAGCGTCACGGACTTCTCCGCGCACATGAACGCGTCTTTCTGGCAGATGACCGTCTCACCCGCCTGCAGCTCCATGGGGATGACCTTGCCCGGGAACTCCGACGCAAAGGTGATCAGCCCCTGCCCGCCCTCGCAGGCGTAGTCCACCATGAACATGGACTCCCCGGCGAGCTTGCGGCCGATGGCCCCCATCAGACCGCCCTTCATCCCCGTGGACATGTTGATGTTGTCCGACATCCACGCCATGCCGCCCGACTCCGTGTAGATCGTCTCGCCGGCCTGCAGTTGGATGTCAACGGTC
>JASFTE010000680.1:0-3333 GCA_050114035.1 Armatimonadota bacterium
GAGACCATCTCCTCGGGAGGTCGCAACGGTGACTGGATTGAGCCCTGCCAACGAGCCGCTCCTGAAGCGCCACCCCGGCAATCCCATCATCCACCGCAACGCCACCCCGACCTCGAACAGTATCATGAATAGCAGCGTGATCAAGTTCGAGGACGAGTACCGCGGCGTGTTCCGGGTGGACGACCAGTGCCGGCGGATGATGCTCCACGCCGGGCGGAGCGCGGACGGCATCGACTGGGAGCTCGAGCCCGAGCCCATCCGGTGGAAGTGCGACGTGCCGGAGCTCTCCGACTTCGTCTACGGCTACGACCCGCGCATTACCGCGCTGGACGGCAAGTACTACGTCACCTGGTGCCACGGCTACCACGGCCCGTGCATCGGCCTCGGGGTCACAGAGGACTTCGAGAGCTTCGAGCACCTGGAGATCGCGCTGCCGCCGTTCAACCGCAATGCCGTGCTCTTCCCGAGGAAGATCAACGGCGAGTACGTGATGCTGCACCGGCCCAGCGACAGGGGGCACACGCCCTTCGGCGACATCTTCCTGTGCCACTCGCCGGACCTCATCTACTGGGGCAGGCACCGGTTCGTGATGGGCACGAGCTCGGGCTGGCAGAGCACGAAGATCGGCGCCGGGCCCGTACCCATCGAGACGCCCGAGGGCTGGGTGATGATCTACCACGGCGTGCTCACCTCGTGCAACGGCTTCGTGTACTGCGCCGGCGCGGCGCTGCTTGACCTGGAGCAGCCGTGGAACGTGCTGTACCGCACCAAGCGCTACATCCTCGCCCCGACGGAGCTGTACGAGTGCGTCGGCGACGTCCCGAACGTGACCTTCCCCGTCGCCGCCGTCCACGACGAGGACACGGACGAACTGCGCGTCTACTACGGCGCCGCGGACACGTGCGTCGCCATGGCCACGACCACGCTCGCGGAGCTGGTGGAGTTCATCAAGGAGAACAGCTTCGAAGGCTAGGGCCGTCGCCATACCAAGGACATCTCCCCTGCCGCGACGTATACTGAGGAAGGAATGCATCTGGTCCGGAGGCCCGCCATGCTGCGACGCAAACGCATCAAGCCCGGGGACACGGTCCCGCTGCGCCTGACCGCCCGGCAACACCGCCTTTTCGTGGACGAAGTGCTCCTCTACTCCGACCTGGACGACCAGCTCCGCCTCGGGACGGCGGATGAGGATGGCGTCGTGCTGCATCTGACACTGCAGGATGCCGACGAGCTCGCGGGGAGTGTGGCTTTCGCTGCCAATCATACGGAAGACCGCAAGCTGCAGCGCGAATTGGACGCCATATACAGTCGCGTAGCCGCGCTGCTCGACGGCTACACGGATCAGGACGAAGATACTGAGGCCCACCCGGATCCGCTCGGGATCGGTGCGGGAACGACAGATGCCGAGGGCTTGGTTGACCCGCTGATGGGTCTCGAGCTGAAGGGAGCCATATTGGACGTCACGCGCCAGATGCAGAGCGAGCTCGGCGGCCTGTCGCTGCCGCAGGCCCACGCGCTGTGCCTGAGCAACTGGGATGAGCCCACCGGGGCCCTGCGGCTGAACGAGGAATTGAGTCTGGCGGACGTGCAGGCAGCCCCGATGCTGGTGAACGCACGACTGTTTCTCCACGCGGTGATGGATGCCGGCCGCGTGAAGGCGACTGTGGCCGGGAATCTGACTCGCCGGTTCGTGGGCAGCATGTTGGATCGTCTGCGCTGCGAGCCGGGCTATGTGGACAGCGTCCGTGCGGTTAACAAAGTGATCAATGAGGAGGACTTCTGGCCGCTGCACATCGTGCGGGTGTTGCTGGAGCTGTCCCGGCTCGTCCGCCGGGCCAAGGGCTGGTTCATGGTGGTCAAGAAGAGGCAGGGAATGCTGGCCGACGAGATGGCCGGGGCACTGTATGCACTGATGTTCCGGACGCACTTCCGCAAGTTCAACCTCGCCTACCTGGATCGGCTGCCGCAGATCAATTCTCTCCAGGGCACCATCGCCTTCTCGCTGTACATGGTCGGTCGTCACACGGACACGTGGATCGACTCGGAGGAGCTGGCCCCGCTGGTGTTGTTCCCAGTCGCCAGAGACGAGGTTGAGAATCTGCGGCCCGGCAAGCTGACGCCCTGGCCGGTGGAGTCCCGGATCCTGAGACCGCTGGTGTCCTTCGGCCTGCTCGAGCGGCGACGAGTCGCCTCGGAGCATCCGTGGATGGAGCCCTGCGTGGTGCGGAAGACGGAGTTGTTCGATCGATTCCTGCAGTTCAACCTGGAGGAAGGGCCGGGGCCGATCGGACTGGCGGGCCTGCATCCGCCTGGACGTGCCTGAGGGGATCCGGTCGCAGGGCTCGGGACGTGAACGACCATGGGCCGGAGACCCGCGGCCGGCCCCGCATGTGCTCAAAGGAGCAGCCAGGATGATGCGACGGGACCTCGAGGACCGTGGAATGATGCACAGGCGTGCGTTTCTGCGCCGTGTGGGTGCAGTGGGATGCGGAGTCGCAGCACACGCCATGGCGCCCTTCGGCGCCGTCGGCGCGCAGGGCCCCACAACCGACAAGCTGCCGGCGCGAGTGCGGTGCGCCTTCCTGTACCCGCCCTCGGAGAAGCTCCGGGGCGGTTGGTGGAGCTGGCCGGGGAATGACTTCGACGCCGAGGGTCGGCAGGCGAAGTACAGCGCGGCGCTGCGAGACATGGAGGGCAGGCTCGGCGTGCGGATCGGGATTGACGCCGCTCCGCTGAGCGAGCAGGCGAGCGTCGGCAAGTTCATCAACGACGTCAAGGCGGCGAATCTCGATGGCCTGCTTCTCATTCCGCTGAAGCACTCCCACTTCGCACTCGTGGACCAGATCATCCGGGCAACCGACGTGCCCACGGTCGTCTTCACGTGCCTGGGGGTGAAGCACGGACCGGTCAGCAAGTACCTCGCGCCCGGCTGCCACATCATCGTCTCACTGGACAACCTCGATGCGCTCGAATCGGCCGTGAGAATGATCGCCGCGTGGCGCTGGATGCAGCAGAGCCGCATCGTCAGCATCGCGGGCAACGCCGCGCGCCCGGATGTCAGCGTCGCCCACCTGGGAACGACGATCCGCCGCATCCCCCTCAGCAGGTTCGTCGAGGAGGTCGATCGTACCCAGATCACCGACGACGTGAGGGCTCTCGCGCGCAGGTTCCGGAAGGGCGCGCGGCGAGTGTGCGAGCCGGCCCGCCCCGAGATCCTCACGGCGGCGAGAGTGCATTTCGCCCTCAGCCGGTTGATCGAGGCGGAGCAGGGCGATGCCGTCACGATGGACTGCCTGCGGCGGGGCAAGTACCAGCCGTGCATGAGCTTCATGA
>JASFTE010000681.1:0-3331 GCA_050114035.1 Armatimonadota bacterium
AGTCCTCCACCCGCTCGATGCCGTCGTCCGGGCGCGGACGTGGGCTGTCGTCGAGCTCGCCGTCGACCTCGATTCTGAAGCCATAGGCAACCTCGCACGGGAGCCGGGTGGGGAAGTGCAGCGCGAGGGCTTCTGCGGTCTGCTCCCACTCGAGCTTCTCATCGGAGCCGAGCATGGCGATGGACTTGATGCCCTTGCCGGACTTCTCGACATTGCCTCTGGCGAGCGACTTGATGGTGATCCGGCCACGCTCCGGCTCGCCGATCACGAAGGCATACAGGACGTTGCCCTTCCGGGTGAACCGCACGTCCCGGCCGCTCTCCTGGATGCGCCGGTACTCCCAGCGGGCCTTGCCGTCTTCGCCCACCTGCCGGATCTCCGAAACCGGCGTGCCCTCCCCCACCACCTTCCACGGCCGCGTCCCGTAGATCCCCTCGCCATTGACGCGCAGCCACTCCCCGATATTGCCCATGATGAGCTTCTCTTCATCGGGGATTGACCCGTCGCCTTTGGGCGTGAGCGAGACCAGGAAGATCCCGCCGCGGCTGACGAGATCGACGAAGCTGCAGATGTGGTACTGGTATGTGAGGTTGTACGTCTTGCCCTCCACGTAGGTCCATGGGTAGCTGATGGCGCGGTCGATGAGCCACGTGCCCCGGGGGTCGGGTTCCATGTCCCGACCGTTCTCGTAGCAGCGCAGACCGAAGCCGGGCGGGAAGTTCCACACCTTGCCCGCGGGCAGCTTGTTGCAGATCACAACGTCGTCTGCGTAGTCGGTGCCGGTGTTGTAGTAGTGGGCGAAAGCCTCGAGAAGCCTCTTTTCGTTGATGACGCCGTTCCGCAGGGAGCTAGTCAGCCCATCGAACCAGATGATGTCGGGCTGGTACTTGCGGATCACTTCCTCGGCCTTGCTGTGCCACTCCGCGCCGAACTCCTCCTTGGACACGGTTTCGGGGTTGCGATAGAAGTCGTCGTACTGCGGATCGAAGATGTCCAGCGACTTGCGCTGCTCCTCCGTGTAGAGCTTGGCCCACGTGAAGTGGTAGCCGTACGTGCGGGCGTGGTGGAAGGTGGCCAGGAGTCTCAAGTCCGTCTTGCGGACCTCGCGGGCGATCTCACCGTAGATGTCCCGCTTCGGGCCCATGTCCATGCTGTCCCAGCGCGTGTACTCGCTGTCCCACAGACAGAAGCCGTCGTGGTGCACGAGGCAGATGCCGCCGAACTTGGCCCCCGCGTCCGTCATCACCCGTACCCACTCGGCCGCATCGAACCTGGGAGCGGTGAACATGGGCACGAAGTCCTTGTATCCGAACTCCTCGATGGGGCCGTAGGTCCGCTCGTGGTGCTCGCGCACGGTACGCTTGGTCAGACCGGGCTTGGGGGCATACATCTCGCGGCAGTAGGTGTTGGTCTCGTAGGCAGGCACGGAGTACACGCCCCAGTGCGTGTAGACGCCGAACTTCGCGTCCTTGACCCATTCCGGAATCGGGTTCTGCTTGAGCGACTCCCAGTTGGGCTGGTAAGGCCGCCCGGACGCAGGGCCGCCACAAACGCGGATGCCTATGGCAATCACCACTACTCCAACGGCCGCAAGGACCGTTCCGGCACGGATGCGTTTCGTCAGGCGTGAGTGGTAGCTCGCCATCGCTTCGGTAGCTTGTCCATTTGCCCGTTGGGGGCCTATCCGAGCGGCCTGCGCCATCTCGCGGCGTCCAGCCCCGCCCGCGCCGATCACTCAACCGTGAACCGCCACGTCGGGCCTTCGATCACTTCGCCATCGGGAAGGACGGCATCAACGCGCCAGTGGTACGTCCGTCCGGGCGTGAGCCTCCCCGGGGAGAGGATGTTCGTCTCCGTCAGCTCCGCCCGCCGCTCCAGCTTGTCGGGGGCGGTGCCCAAGTAGACGATGTGCCTGTGCGCCCGGTACGCGCCGAGGAACATCACGTCGGCGTCGGGCCTGACGGTCGTTGAGCCGTCCGGCGGCACGGGGCTGCATGCGCGGCGTTCCCGGCGGCCGGGGATCCAGTAGCTCGCCGCGCCGTGCTCATAGGCCCCGATGTCGGGCGCGGCGCCCTCGTACGTCATGGGCGTGAAACGCACCTTCTCACCGGTGACCTCATGCGGAGCGATTACCGCTCCGCCATCCACGGCGGGGGAGTCGGGCCGCGGCCGGAAGTCTAGATCGGTCGGGTCGCGCAGGTGCTTGAGCGCCGCGTCCGGTTCGTTGAGGTTGTGGTCGTGTACGCCGGGCAGGCGGCGGCCTTCTGGATCCCTCAGCGCCCATGACCGGGCCGCCAGAGCCGCCATGTTGTTGCGAGCAATGGTCTGCTCGTTGAACGCGAAGTTGTGCATGTACCGGAAGCCCGACAGCCCAATGTCGCACAGGGGATTCGGCTCGCGTACCCCAATCCGGAAGGAGTTGAATGCCGTGTTGTTGTAAACCAGGTGCCGGTTGCCCTTGACCTGATTGCTCCGGCAGCTCCAGATCACGTTGTGGGCATAGACGCCGTCGGTGACCGCCGGCGGCGGCCCGGGGTCATCGTCCGGCGCGTCGGGGCCCCCGTAGTCGAAGCGAATGCCCTGGCGGTTGCAGTCGTGCGCCCAGTTGCGGCGGGCCACACAGCCGGGCTGGGTGTTGTTGCCCACATTGATCGCCGCGCCGTCATGCTGGAGCAACCCCATGTTCCAGAGTCGATTCAGCTCGATGGTGGCCCCCGATCGCTGTGGTCGGAGTCCCTCGGAGTTGCCGGCCGTGTGGATCGTGTTGCGCCGGGCGACGGCGTTCTGGCCAATCCACACGCTGCCGCTGCCGCCGCTGGACAGCACGTCCCATTCTATGTGATGGAAGAGGCAGTTCTCCACCAGCATGCCGTCGCTGCCGAGGTAGACCGGCGAGTTCACGTAGGCCGCCTCGCAATTGCGCAGGACGTTGTCCCGGCCCCCGGAGAAGGTGAACATGCTGTTGTGCTCGTCTCCCCGCCGTCCAGGCCTGAACCAATCGTAGACGCCGAGCACCACCTTGTTCTCCGTCGGATAGTGGAACACGCAGTCCTCGAAGGTGATGCCCGTGCTGTTGACCACCCACGGCCCGCCACCGAAGAACCGCACGCCGCTGAAGTGCACGTGCTCGCACTCCACCGCCTCCACGCAGTGGTCGCGGACCTTCCCGCGCACCTGCAGGCCGTTCGGGTCGGCGCCGCCGGGGGCCCAGAGATAGACCGTGCGGGACCGGTGATCGAACCACCACTCGTTCTCCCGGTCCAGGCACTGCAGACCCAGCAGGTAGTAGTTGCACGTCTTCCGCATCTCCGTGCCCGTGGGGTCGTATGTG
>JASFTE010000682.1:0-3328 GCA_050114035.1 Armatimonadota bacterium
CTCGCGACCTTTGACAGCGAGCATAAGGCGCTCGCCTACTGGATCAACGCCTACAATGCGTGGATGCTGCAGGCCGTCACCGACGCCTACCCCACCGCGAGTGTCAAGGACATCAGCTCCGACCCGGACGTCTTCGATACCAGGGGCCGCATTTGCGGCGGCGACGATCTCTCACTGAACCAGATCGAGAACGAGATCGTGCGACGCGAGTTCCTCGAGCCCCGGGCCCACTTCGCGTTGAACTGCGCCTCCATGGGTTGCCCGTGGCTGCCGCGCGAGGCCTTCGACCCGAAACGCCTCGACGAGCAGCTCGACCGCGAGACCCGCCGGTTCTTCGCCGATCCCACGCACCTCACGGTCGACGTCGAGACCAGGACCGTCGGCCTCACGGCGATCCTCGACTGGTACCAGGACGATTTCCTCAACTGGCTACGTGAGCAGAAAGGGATCGAGGATCCGGCCGTGCTCGACTATGCGCGACTCTACGCGCCCGAGGACGTGGCCGGCAGCATCGGCGACGACTTCACCGTCGAGTACCTCGACTACGACTGGCGCCTCAACGACACGCACGCGGAGTGGGCGGCCCAGCGGAGGGACGCCGCGACTGTGGCGAGCGGGGGCCAGGGCTAGGAATCGGCGCCGAGCAGAAGCGTCTTGCGCAGGTGCGAGAGGGCGTCTGGCGGCATGGCATCGAGGTCCCGGGCGAGGCGCCTCAACGAGCGGGAGTCGTCCACATCGTACCACCCCGGCAGCGTGGCGCAGGTGAGGCCGGCCTTCTCGAAGGCGGCACGCGTGTCCGCGAGGGCATGCGGTGTGCTCCACCGAACGCCGGCCAGCACGCCCCCCGGCCACACCCCCCGGACTCCGACCAAATAGTAGCCGCCGTCCTCGCACGGTCCCAGGACCGTGCCGCTCTCCGCCAACGCATGGAATGCGCGCCCCAGGTATTCCGTCGGCAGGTGCGGCGCGTCCATCCCGATGAACACGGTCGCGTCCTCTGGCGCGGGATCGAGCGCGGCGAGGGCGTTCTGCAGGCGCTCGCCCAGGTCGGCGCCGTCCTGCGGAAGCAATTGCCACGCATCCGAGACGCGCGCCTCGAAGTACGCTCTGTCGTCGGTGTAGGCCAGGACCAGCTCAGGCGGCGGGCCCTCCGCGCCAGCCGCAACGGCCTCGCACAACGCCAGCGTGTCCGCCAGCAGCGCCCTCGCCACCAGCGAAGCCGCTTCCGGGCCAATGTCGGCGGCGAGCCGGGTCTTGGCCTCTCCGGAGCGCGGCGGCTTGGCGAATAGCACGAGGCGCCGTTTCATGATCGAGCGTGCTTGAGAATCGTCAGGATGATCTTGTAGCCGGCCTTGATCGTGCCGCTGATCGTCCCCGATATCTTGGAGCGACCGATTCTGCGACGGTACCGGACAGGGATCTCCGTGACGCGGAGGCCCTTGCGGATGGCCTTGATCTGCATCTCGACCGTCCAGCCGTAATCCGTGTCCGTCATCTTCAGGCTTTGTAGGGCCTCACACCGTATTGCGCGAAACGGTCCCAGGTCACTGTAGCTGTGGCCGATCAGCAGGCGGATGAGGGAGCACGCGAGCCGGTTGCCGTGGACTTGCTGGGGCGTGAGGGCGCCGCGCTGCCTCTCGCCCAGCGCCCGCGAGCCGATGACCATGTCGGCCTCGCCGTCCAGAATCGGCGCGATGAGGGCCGGGAGCTCCTCCGGGTAGTCGCTGTGGTCGCCGTCCAGGAACACGACGATATCCGTGTCGCCGAGCTCGGCGAGGCCGCGGAGGCACGCGCTCCCGTAGCCGCGGCGCTCCTCGCGCACGACGCGGGCGCCGCGTTCTCGGGCCACGTGGGTCGTCCGGTCCGAGGAACCATTGTCCACGACCAGGATCTCGCCGACCGGGGGACGAGGTATCTCATCAATGACCGCGCCGATGGCGTCCTCCTCATTGAGGGCCGGTATGAGAACTGACACCCGGGTTGTGCTATTGGGCGTGGGCATCGCGGTATGCCTCGCGGCCGTGAGATTCGTCGCGAGCTCCGTCGAGCAGATTCCGCTCTTCCTCGTCGTGATGGCGGCGGCGTTCCTGTGCTACTTCGGAGCGCTCCTGCTCGTGCGGCGGGCCGCTTCGGCCGGCTCGGCGCTCTGGATCGTGCTCGTGGCGGCCGGCATTCAGCTCGCGCCGTACAGGGGGGCCCCCCTGTGGGACACCGACGCCTACCGGTACCACTGGGACGGGCTCGTGCTCGCCCACGGCGTCAATCCCTACCAGTACCCCCCCGGCGACCACCGGCTGGCGCGCCTGCGCGACGACTACTGGGATCGCATCGACTACAAGCACATCAACACGATTTACCCGCCGGTGACGCAATTCCTCGTCGGCGGCAGCTACTTCCTCGACCGCACGCCGCGGCGGATTCTGCTGTTGGCCATGGGCTTCAACCTGCTGTGCCTGTGGCCCCTGCTGCTCCTCATGCGCGCTCGGGGCGTCGAGGACAAGTGGCTGCTGATCTACGCCTGGAACCCGCTCCTCGCCAACGAGTTCGCCATCGGCGGCCACCTCGACCCCATCTCGGTCTTCTACCTGCTCTCGGCGCTGTACTGGCTCGAGCGCAGGCGCCCGGCGTGGGCCGGCGCCATGCTGGGTCTCAGCGTTATGGCCAAGACCCAGATGCTCCTGGCCGCTCCCCTGCTCCTGCGGCGGACGGGCGTCAAGGGCGTCGGGGCCTTCGTGGGCGTGTCCGTCGTCCTGATGGTGCCCTTCGTCGGCGCCGGGGCCG
Organism: Armatimonadota bacterium; assembly: GCA_050114035.1. Taxonomy (GTDB): domain Bacteria; phylum Armatimonadota; class Zipacnadia; order JAUWAU01; family JAUWAU01; genus JAUWAU01. The sequence continues at coordinate 2,782 of JASFTE010000682.1, forward strand.
AGAACCTGCTCTCCGGCAGCCTCACCTACCTGCGCCAGTGGGAGAACAACAGCAGCGTCTTTGCGCTCGTGCAGTACGCCCTCGGCAGCCAGGCAGCGCGCGTAGTCACCGGCTGCGTTGTCCTCGGGCTCGTCGCGTGGCTCACGTGGCGTCGAGGGGACGTGGTGCTGCACGTGGGGCTCGCCCTCGGCGCGCTGCTCCTGCTCAGCCCGACTTTCTTCCCCTGGTACGTGTCGTGGGTGCTGCCCGTCGCGTGCTTCTATCCGACCGTGACGGGCATCGCCGTCACGTTCCTCCTGCTGGCGCCGTACGTGTACTACTACGACAAGTCGCTGGGATTGGCGATGCGGATTCCGGAGTTCGTCTTGCTGTACGGGATCGCCGCCGCGGAGTACGTGCTGTGGCGGCGTCGGCGGGCGAGGCAGGCTGCGTCCGCGGACTCTACTCCATCGTCCGGAGATAGCCCTTCAGCACCGTAATGCCGTCGTCGAAGCCCCTGCGCCGCTCGTTCGGATGGTGCTTCACCACGAGCGCCGTGCGACCAACG
>JASFTE010000683.1:0-3317 GCA_050114035.1 Armatimonadota bacterium
GACGACAGGCTGGGCGGCCGGTACGCCGACGCCGTCGAGACGGCGGATGCCTACGGCCGCATCTCGTCCCTCACGCTCATCCCCGGCTACGATGACACGAAGATCCGCGAGCCGGGGCTGAACGTGCGGCGCCACGACGGCCGGTTGTATGAGGAGCTGTGGAAGCTGGCCATCGAGTGCGACCCGCACTGGGTGCTCATCACCTCGTGGAACGAGTGGCACGAGGGCAGCGAGATCGAGCCATCGCTGGAGTATGGCGACAGGTACATCGAACTCACCGCGCGGTTCGCCAAGCGCTTCAAGCAGACGCCGCGCGCACCGAGAGCCGTCGAGGTGGCAGGACTCCCGCCGCGGCGGATGGCGGCGGTCAAACGCAGCCTGGCGGGCACAGCCTTCGGCCTGCTGCCCGATGCCATGTCCGAGGCGCCCTTCTGGCTCATGGAGGTCGGCGCCGACGTGCGGCCGCTGACGTGGGAGCAGGTGGTCGATCCGGCGGCGCTCGACGCGCAGAAGCTCCCGGCGCTCATCTATGCCTGCGGCGAGAACTACGTGCAGACGGTGCGTGCGGCGCGGGACGTGGACGATGCGCTGGTCCGGTACCTGCGGCAGGGCGGGCTGCTGATCTCCGTGGCGGGACTGCCGTACCCGTTCTTCCGGACCGTGGACGGCGAGGTCGTCGTCACCGCCGGGAAGTTCGGCCTGCCGCTGACCACGGGGCAAGTCGGCGCGGAGCTTGCGCGGACGGAGCCGCAGGTGCAGGGCTTCGAGGCCCCGCCGGAGGGCGCCGCCCTGACGTTCCACGTTGACACGGAGCGACTCAAGGGACTCCCCCGGGACATCCCATTCCCCACGGCCGGCGACCTCCGCTGGCGGCCCTTCCTGGGCCGCGGGCTGCCGGAGGGGAACACGTACGTCCCGCTCATCGAGCTGCGCGATGAGCAGGGCCGCTGGTGGGGCGACGCCGTCGCCTACGTGGAGTACAAGGCCTCCGAGCCGAAGAACGGACGCGTCCTCTACGTCTGGTTCGGCCTCCTCAACATGCCCATCGCCAACCAGCTCCTGGCGAGTACGTTCGAGTTCCTGGCGGGCGCCGGGCTATGAGGCCTCCTCCCACCCCGGCAGCGACACCTCGCCCCGGTAGTTCGAGGCGTTGTAGTGCGGAAAGCGCGTCGGCCTATAGATCCGCTCGCCCTCGAAGGGCCGATCCTGCGTATACACCCACAGCCGCTCCAGATCCCACGTGACGATCTCGTCCCGCGCGTCGCCCGTGAGGTCGAGGACGTCGGAGGCCAGGTCCGGGTGCCCGTCGTCGGGGAACACCACCGCGCGGCGGCCGTGACCGTCCACCATCCCGCCGTGCTCGACGCTCGTTGAGAGCAGCGACAGCTCCACGCCGTCGCCGGTCCAGTTGACCGGACCCGCGAGGCTCCCCGTCGCCGCCGGCTCGAAGCTGAAGAGCTTCCGCCCGGTGCAATCGTGGAATGACACGATGCCCGGATTGCCCCAGTAGGTCACCACGTAGTACTGCAGCCCCGGCAGGTCCTCCCGGTACTTCGCGGCGCTGACGCGCTGCCCGTGGCCGAGCATCTCCCGATGCAGCACCTCCCCGGTGGGCGTGAGGATGTTGAAGCCCTCGTCCCCGCACACGATGCCGATCTGCACGTCGTCGCGCTCCGGGTTCAGCGCCCCGATGACGATCTCGTCCGTGTGGTCGCCCCAGTCCTTCGACCAGCGCACCTCGCCCTCCGGGCCGATGAGCGTGTAGCCCACGAAGAGCTCATCGCGGCCGTCGCCGTCGAAGTCGTAGGGCTGGGCGAAGTGGCCGGTGTTGCACGGCACGTGCCAGAGCGGGTTGAACTCGTCGTCGTAGGCCCAGACGTTATTGTAGCGGTCCTTGACCACGATGTCCGAGGGGCGCTCGAGACCGCGGAAGTTGGCGATGAGGATGGCGTCGCCGCTGATCCTGTGATACACCGTCTCGTCGAGGCTGCCGGCACGCTCGCCGTGCGGCGCGATGGGCGTGGGCATGGAGGCCTTCACCTCGCCCGTCTGCCCGTTGAGCACGTAGAGCTGGAAGTTCTTGATACCCAGCACCTCATCGTGCCCATCCCCGTCGATGTCGTAGATCTGGAACGGGACGTCGCTCGTAATCATGCCCGCGTCCTCGCTGTCCACCGGCTCGCCGAACTGCCAGAGCACCTCGCCGTCCAGGTTCATGGCCGTGAGGCACTGGACGGTCTGGAAGTTGTTGCCGGCGAACTTCATGTTCTGCCCGAGGACGAAGTCGAGCCGCTCGTCACCCGCAAGGTGTCCGAAGCGAATCTGGCGCCCGGCGCCGAAGCCCCGCGTCTCCATCTGCTTCGAGACCACGGGCTTCGGGTAGCGCTCCCGGAGCTCGTCGAGTTCCCGCTCGGTCCGGTCGCGGGTCCGGATGTAGGCCGCGTGCCCGGCGTCCGTGGCGGAGACCTCGAGGGAATCAAAGAGAGCGGGCATCGCCGCCACCAGCGCGACCCGGCCGGCCGTGTAGCGATCGTCGGCCGCCTCGAGCAGCAGCTCCCCGTTGATGTAGCCCTGGATCGACTCGCCCTCCACCGTGACGCACAGCGCGTAGATCTCGTCACAGGAGTACTCGAAGTCGGCGGCGGCGAGCTCCTTCTCGGTCCCATGGCTCACGTACAGAAGCTGTGCCCTGCCCTCCTCGAGCTGCAGCCTGTAGTACGCCCGGCTGCTCTCGTAGCGGAAAGCCAGGCCCACGAAGCCGTCGGGACGCAGCGGCTGGACGCGGATCTCAGCGGTGTAGTCGGCCCAGAGCGGGTCGCCGGTGACCAGCGTGGGCGCCTTGTCCCGGGGGCCGTGCACGCCGCGCGTGCGCCCGGCGAGTATCCGGTGTCGGCCCTCGTGCTCGACGACGATCCACTCGGCGCGGTTCACGGACGGGTACCATCGGCCGGCATACCCCTGGGGCCCGCGATAGTGGTACTCGCCGGTGGCCGTGTTGTCGATCGGGATCGGGCCGATGGGCAAGTCGGAGAAGTCCTCGTGAGCCAGTGTACGTGGCATTGGGTCAGCCCTCCATTGGCGCCGGGTGTTCCCCACTGGCGGACCGGCTCCCTCCGCCGCGGAAGGGATGCGCGCCGGGGACACGAACATTGCCGGCAGCGAGGGGAGGAGATCCACGATGCCCGCCGTGCCGGATGTGAAGTTGGACAGCTATTATAGCTACGATGAGCTGACGGCGTACCTGGAGGCGGCCGCGGAGGCCGCGCCCGACCTCATGCAGCTCAAGGAGCTCCTCACCACGCCCGAGGGGCGCAAGG
>JASFTE010000684.1:0-3317 GCA_050114035.1 Armatimonadota bacterium
GCATCCAGCCATCTGCTTGCCCTGCACAGGAACCGTCACCAGACGCCCGGCGCGAGGGGCTTGAGGTAGATGTTCCGGAACTCGATCCGGCCGCCCGAGCCCTGGAGGCCGATGGCGCAGCGGGCCGGCAGCGCGCGCAGCTTGTCGTGCTCGGCGAGCCCCGCGCTCCAGAGATCAACGATGTTGAGATTGGCCGACAGCACGCCGTCACGCCGAGTGACCTCGAGCTGGTTCCAGCCGCCCGTTGGCCTGGTGGCGTTCTTTGCGGGGGCGAGAATGCCGTGCAGCGCGCCGGAGGACGTCGGGCTCGGCTCGGCGCCGGCGTCGTCCAGGAGCTGCACCTCGACGCCCCCGTCCGTGTCGCTCCCGCCAACGCATACGCCACCGCCGGCGCCCTCAGTGAGGCGGTAGTCGAGCTTGAGGCGGAAGTCGCCGTGCATCTGCTCCGAGAGAAGCCGCCCGGCGGCCTTCCCCTCGAAGACGAGCAGGCCGTTCTCGACACTCCAGGAGCCATGGCCCACCTCGCGCCAGCCGCCGAGGTCCCTGCCGTTGAACAGAGGGATGTAACCCTGCGGCGGGAGCGGCTTGATCCGGATGTTGCGGAACCACACCGGCTTGCCGTGGTTCTGCAGGCCAATGTGCCCGAAGCGCCGCCGGCCGCTCGCCTTGAAGTCGTCGGCCAGGCGGGCATTGAGCTCGTCGTCGTCGAGGTCCACGTGGTACAACTGCTCGCCGTTCATTGTGGTGACGACGCGCTTGCCGCGGCAGGAGATCTCGATATCGTTCCACTCCATGGCGGGCTTCGACACGCTCCGCGCCGGGGCCATGATCTTGTACAGCGCGCCGGCGCTGCTGCTCGAGGGGTCGCGGCCACGGTCGTCGCGGATCTGTATCTCCATCCCGATCTGTGAGCACCGGCCCACCACGGGGGCGCGGACAAAGATGCCGCTGTTGCCCCTGGGGCTGATCTTGTACTCGAGCCGGAGGACGAAATCCTCATACATCAGCTCGGACCGCAGCCACCCGGACCCGTCGCGCTCACCCGTGCAGTGCAGGACGCCGTCCTCCACCAGCCAATGGTTGAGCGCGTGCCAGCCCGAGAGGTCGCGGCCGTTGAACAGCGGGACGACACCGTCCTCATCCGGGCCGAGCCCCTGGGCCATCGCGGTGCATGGGATCATGGTCGCGAGCACGATGGGGAGCCATCGCAGTGTGCGCAATTGCCGTCACTCCTTGTACGGGGGTATCAGTGGATGGATGATGCCTCTCGGCCCCCAGGTTCCCTCGCGGCCGCCGCCTCACCTCTCCCGGCGTGGGGCGCCGCTGCAAAGGCCCATGTGCTCAATGGGGCGAACGTGCCGCCTCGATACAATCCCGCCGTCGGCTCGCCGGGAGCTCCAGGCATCATGTGGGCTGCGCTGGTCTGCGTCTCCGCCTTGTGCAATGCGCTCTGGACGGCACTGAGCCAACGGCGCATCCGTGAGACCTCCGCCATCAGCTTCGCCATCGCCTTCCGGGGGGCCACGGCGCTCATCCTGCTGCCGTTCTTCATCTGCGGCTTCGAGCTGCCGAAGCAGCCGCTGTTCTGGGCCGCGCTCATCGGCAGCGGCCTGCGGGAGGGCGTGCAGGTTGTGCTGCTCTCGGCGGGCGTGCGGCGCGACTACTACGCGACGTACAGCATGTACAACACCGCGCCGCTGTTCATCATTCTGCTGGGGCCGCGGGCGCTGCACGAGCGCGTCGGCCTGTGGCTTGTCGTAGGGGCTGTGCTGATCGTCGGCGGGGGGCTGACCTTCTACCGCGTGGGCGGCTTCTCGACGCACGGGCTGCTGTGCGCCGTTCTTTCGGCCATCGGCGCGATACTGAACAAGATGGCGCTGTGGTACTCCACGTGGCTGTTCTTTCCCTTCGCGCAGTTCGTCATCGCCGTAACGGTGCTGCTTCCGTGGGGCCTGCGGGGCAGGCGACGCCGGGACTTGCGCGCAACGGTTCGCCGCCCGGGCGCACTGCTGCTCATGGCGCTGCTCTCATCCCTGGCGGCCATCGCGTACTACTCGGCCCTACAGGTGACCCCCGCAACGCGCGTCGCCCCACTGTGGCGCATCAACCTGCTGTTCGCCTTCTTCATCAGCTACTTCATGCTCGGCGAGCGCGAGGACTGGCAGTACCGGCTCGCCGGCGGGGCTCTGATCCTCGTCGGCTGCGTGCTCGTGTCCGTCGGCTGATCACCCCGCGCGCGTGGTACAGGGGATCGGCCTCCCTGGCGCGAAGGCTACGCCAACCGATGCCATGACCGGCTTCGTCCTACTCCAGCCACTGTACTTGCTCGGCCTCGCGGGGGTCGCCGCGCCGATCATCATCCATCTCTACGGCCGGCGCCGGCGGCGCGAGGTGCGCTTCCCCTCGCTCCAGCTCCTGAAGGCGACCCAGCAGCGCCAGCGCAGCCTCGTGCGTCTCCGGAGCCTCATCGTCCTGCTCCTGCGCATCCTGGGCATCATCTGCTTCGTTCTCGCCCTCGCCCGCCCCACGGCGCGTCCCGCCCGGTGGGCGTCCGGCGTCATCCCCTCTCCGGCGTCCGTCGCCGTCGTGCTCGACGATTCTCTCAGCATGGCGCTGGGGACCGCTACCGCGTTTGGCAGAGCGCGCGACGCGGCCGACGCCATCCTCGCCGCTCTCCGCGGCGGCGACGATGCCGCTGTCGTACTCACGTCCGGCAGCGAGGCGCACCTTCCGGCGCGGCTCACGCGGGACGTCGCCTCCCTTCGCCGCGGTCTTCAGGCACTGCAGCCATCACAGCGCGCGGCGGGCGTATCTTCTGCCATGGCCAGCGCCTCCGAGCTGCTCGCCCAGAGCGGGAGGCCCACGCGGCGGATCTACGTGGTCAGCGACTTGCAGGCAGCCTCGTGGAAGAGCGTCCACGTCTCGCCTGCGACGGCGAAGCTGACGGCCACGGTGGTGGACGTCGGCGTCACGGGGGCCGAGAACTGGGCCATTCAGGAGGTCACGGTCACGTCGCTCGTGGCCTTCGCCAACCGACCCGTGCGGCTCCGGGCAGACATTCGCCGCCACGGCGGGAAGGTCGAGAAGCGCGCAGCCGTGTGGCTGGGAGACCGCGAGCCCGACCCGGGCGCCGCCCGCACGCTTGCCCTGCCGCCCGACGGGCGTGGCTCCGTCGAGTTCGTGTACCGCCCGTCCGAGGCCGGCGACGTGGGCCTCACGATCAGGCTGCAGGGGGACGACCTAGCGCCGGACAACGAGCGCCACGTGGCCGTGCACGTTCGCGATAGCCTCGAGGTGCTGTGTGTCGAGGGCACGCC
>JASFTE010000685.1:0-3306 GCA_050114035.1 Armatimonadota bacterium
GTCCGGCAGTTAGGCTCGGGAGGACCTGCCTCAATTCGGACAGACGACTCCCTCTTGCGGCGTTGTCCCTGATGTGCTTCAGCAGAAGCTCCTTGTTCGTCTCGCGGTCGAGGCCCCGGCGCCTCGTGTACTCACCCTTCCGTCCGATGAATTCGTAGTAGCGTCGCGACAGCACATACGGGGCGCGCCCTGGCCCTGTTTTCTCGATGACACCCAGCTGGCGCAGGCGGGGCAGCCTCTCCCCCAGCGTGGCGGGCAGAGGCATGTCGCGACGCATATAGTCGAGGACCAGGTAATCCTCTGTGCTGAAGGACTGTTGTACCTCGAGGCCAACCTCTTCGAGGAACCTGACGAAGCTTTCGTCCTGGACTTGACCAGAGAGCACAAGCCGAACGTTGTACTCGTCGGACCTCGAGTAGTCTGGGGGCAGCTTCGCATCTCTGATGCTGTGCTCGAACATGAGATTCACCCCCTGGCCCGACCGCTCCACATAGCCACACCTCTCGAAGGTCTCGGCCATCAGACGGTTGCGCCAGCCGTGCTCCCAGAGAATATTCTGGGGCCCAATGCCCGGCAGGAAGCCGCCAGGGCTCTCTACCACGAGTGTGCGAGGCGCTTGGCGCACAAACACCGACCCGCTGAGCCGGTAGTCGCGATGGGCCACGGCATTGAGGAGGGCCTCTCGGACGACTGCGTCGTCGAAGGAGCGTACCTCGCGGCGGAATAACCCGTTTTGCACCAGGTAGACCTCATTGCGCAGGTTGATCTGTTCCCAGATGCGATCGGCGCACAGTAGGAAGCCCTCCTGGTAGTTCTCCCTGGCGTCATACCTGGTCCCCTCAGGATTCAGGCGGAACTCGAAGATGATCTCTGCTTGGCCAAGCTGGTGTTGGCGAAGAACTGGCCCGCTGGCCAGGAGGATTAGCGCAGCGTTGGTGGCGCGGCCGTTCACCAGCAGCCCGGCGTCGCTCAGCAATTGCTCATCGGTCAAGGTGAGCAGTCGGTCGTTCCTCGACTTCTCGTGCCACCGTTGGCGTAGCGTCTGGATCGCCTCGGGAGCCAGGCAGGAGATGTCCGTGCCCTCGCAGACTTCGGCTGAGAAGTCCGGCATGGCCTCGTCGAAGATGCGCTTGAGTTCGTCGGGCGACATGCCCCGCAGTTCCTCGCCAACGCGCATCCAGTAGGTACCCTTGTAGTGCAGGGGTGTGCCAATCGGGCGGGACGGCACATGGAAGATGACCACGCGACCGTTGGGATGGTGGAGCTCCTCGGGTTCGATCCGCAAGTGCAATCTCTGAAACAGACTTGCCTTCTGGCGCTGCAGGTTCCTGAACGCCTCTGTTCCAACGACCCTACGAGGGGGCTTGTCCGTGACTCCCAGGATGAACTCGCCGCCGCGCTCGTTTGCCAGCGCAACGCAGTACCGCACGAGCTTCTCAAACTCGTAGCTGGTCCTGCCCGCCTTGAACTCCAGGTGCTCGTCCTCAGAATCCGCCTGCAGCCAGGCTTCGAGTTGCTCAAGGCTCGTATTCATACCGGATGCTCCAGGTCGGGGAGTTCGGGCTCCGCAAAATGCACCCTTAGGAATGGTTCTCTGCCGGGCGGGAGCTGTCCTGTGCGACTGCAAGTGCGAAGTGTCGGTAACATCGGTCCCTTCTCTGAAGTCGGGCAACGCGCAATGCCCCACGACAGAGAATGTCCACCATCCCCCGGCGGCGAATACACCGGCCAGGGGATTCCCCCGGAGGTAGGGCACACATGGCACCGATGCGAGAGCACGTCGTCACCCGCCGCGCGGCGGTTCTGGCCGTCACGGTCGTCGTGGCTGTCCGCATCTGGCACATCGCGCTGCCGCGTACCGCCGCTGTGGCCGCCCCGTCGCCGACCAATACCGAAGGAGGCACGCCCGTGGCATTCCCCGACGAGCGCCCCAAGGGCGCGAGCTTCTCGCGACCCGAGGAGGGAGAAGTGGTCGAGGTCTCGCCGCCGGGTTTCTGCTGGTGGCGACTCGAGAGGGCCGAGGCGTACCGGCTCAAGGTGCGCGACGCCGCCGGGAACGCGGTGTACACGTCTCCGGCTCTCGATGACCCGGTGCACGTCCCGACCGAGGTCTTGCCGGCGGGCAGCTACACGTGGGTCGCCGAGGCGCTCGATGACGCGGGAGTGCTGCTCGCCAAGTGGGGCCCGCGCCACTTCGGCATCGCCGAGGGCTGCCCCGAGCAGCCGTGGATGGACCCGGCCGAGCTGCTCGCCCGCGTGCCGCGGGAGCACCCGCGGCTTCTGTTCCGCAAGCGCGACCTGCCCGCCATCCGCGAGACGCTCAGCACGACGCGGAGCGATGCCTTCGAGAGCCTCCGCCGCTCCGCCGACTCGGGCGTGAAGCTCAAGCCCCCTCCGGAGCCCACGTACGACCAGCTTGAGGATCGCGCGGAGCGGCGCATGGGCTACGTGGACGCCTTCCGTCGGATGCGGCGGTTCCACACGAGCGGCATGCCCAACTGCGCGCTGATGTACGCGCTCACGGGCGAGAGGAGGTACGGGGAGGCGGCCAAGGCGATCCTGCTCGACGCCGCCACGTGGGACCCGGAGGGCATCTCGTCGGTGATGGCGCCGTATGGGGACGAGATCGGCCTCGGTCTGGTGAAGTCCGGCGCGCAGACGTACGACTGGATCCACGATCTGCTGAGCGACGACGAGCACAAGCTCGTGCGCAAGATGCTCATCGCCCGGGCCGACCAGATGCTGCGGCGGCTGCAGCGGCGTGACTATCTCTGGAGGCCGGAGAGCAGCCACGACGGGCGGCTTCCCGGCTACCTCATGGAGCACGCCATCGCGCTGGCCGAGGAGCCACGGGCCCGGGTGTGGATGGACTACGCCATGCGCACGGTGCTGACCGTGTTCCCCCACTGGGCCGGGCGCGATGGGGGCTGGGCCGAGGGGATCTCGTACGCGCAGGCGTACAACACCATCTACCTGCAGCCCTTCGAGGCGCTCCGGCTCGCGACGGGCTTCGACATGTGGCAGCGGCCCTTCTACCGCAAGGTGCGCTACTTCTTCTTCTACACCGTTTCCCCGGTGGGCGAGATCAAGCCCTTCGGCGACTCCGAGATCCACGCCATGCGCGGCTCCGAGAGCGGCATGCGGGCACTGATGCTGTACCACGCACTGCGCTATCGGGACCCGGCGGTACGCTGGTACGTGGATCAGCTCGGCGACCCGGAGCAGGAGCGCCGGTCCATCTCGCCGCTGCCGGGGCTGCTCCTTCCCGACGACGTCGAGCCCGAGCCGCCCACGCACCTGCCCAAC
>JASFTE010000686.1:0-3304 GCA_050114035.1 Armatimonadota bacterium
GCGTCTCCTTGACGGCCTCGACCATGTCCTCCGGCCTCCCCCGACACAGCAGCTCCCCGCAGTCCACGTTCCCGCACAGCGCGATCCGGTCGCCGTATCGCTCCCTCACCACGCCCATGTCCATCCCGGCGATGGGCTCCAGCGGGTCCAGCCCATCGATCCCGGTGTCAACGATCATATCAATGATCGGCCACAGGTTCCCGTCCGTGTGCTTGATGAACGGCACCCCCGCGCGCTTCGCCACGTCCACCATCTCCTGCAGATACGGCAGCACGAACTGCTCGAAGTGCGCCGGCGACATGATGGGCGCCGTCCGGTGGGCGTAGTCATCGCCCGTCAGCACGATGTCCGCGCCCATCTCAATGGCCCGCTCCAGCACCCGCTTCTTGTACTCGATGACGACCCGCGCGAGCCGCTGCACGAACTCGGGGTCCAGCGCGTAGTCCAGGAGCAACTCGTCCATCCCCCGCAGGTAGTGCGAGAACTCGAAGGCGTCGTGCGTGAGGAACGTGATCGCCCGCTCGCCCTTGAAGCGCCGCACCGCCTCCTCCAGCGTCTTCAGCCGATGCTCTGCGTCCGCGTCGGGCGCCTCGTAGCCGTGCAGGTCCGCCGCCGTCTGTATGGGCCCGTCGATCCGGTACGGAACGCCCGGCGCGTCCACCCGCCACACGATACCCCACTCGTCCCGATACGTCGCCTCGTCGAGCCGCTCCACGATCTGCTGATCCTCGAAGATCGTGACCCCGTCCAGGCCCTCGCGCTCCACGAAGTCGTGGTAGCTCACGTCCCCGTGCAGCGCCCGGATCACGGGCTCGTTCACGATGAGCTCCCAGATGGGCACCCGGTCGGGCTGCTCCCCTCGCATCACCGCCATCATGCGCTCATAGCCGTTCATGGCCCTCACCTCGCGCCGCGGCCCCGGGATGTTCGACGCCGCCTCCCAGCGCTCCTTGCGGCCTGCGCCGATCCTGCCGCCGGGACTGGAACACAACGGATGCCCCGAGCGTCACGGAATCAGGGAGTCGCAACGCTTTCGGACCTTTGGGCGTCTACACATATACGGGTAAGAGCGTTCGTAGCCGCCTGTCGTCTGGTCGGCCATGCCGAACGCCGGCGTGAATAAACTGCGGCTGTGACGTGTCTACATCAGTAGGAGGCCACCGACGCTGGCGAGTGGGCATGGATGTTTAGGCCACGTAGTATTCGGATATTCTAATATATACACGGGGGATGGTGGACAAATGGACCGAGCGCTATTCCGTCGCCAGGCCGACATATGCAAAGCCCTTGCCAACGCCAAGCGGCTCGAGTTGCTCCACGCGTTGCGCGATGGCGAGCAGATGGTGGCCGAGCTGCAGCGGCAGACTGAGCTCCCACAGACCAGCGTCTCCCAGCATCTGGCCCGGCTGCGCGCCGTTGGCCTCGTGCGCAGGCGGCAGGAGGGCACGAACGTCTTCTACGCCCTCGCCGATCCGCGGATCGTGGACGCGTGCGACTTGGTGCAGGGCGTCCTCGCATCCCACCTCGCGGACGAGAGCGAGCTTGCCGATCGGATGAGCGGCGCTGCCACGGCCGCGGCATACACTGGCACATAGCGGCGATGGGCTAGCCAGAGAAGGAACGAACGACCAATGGGTGATTTCAGTGGATTGTTGCTGATCGTGGCGATCTTCGCCGCGTATGTACTGCTCATGGGATTCATACTTCCCAAGCTTGGCGTCCCCACCTGAATGTCGGGAGGCTGCGCGACGGGTTCGCGCGACGAGGCAAAGACAGAGGAAGTCCAGGTACAGACGGACGCCACGCCCCAGACGGGGCAGCGCGTCTCCGGGGACGACCGGTAGTACGACCATCGTTCGGCACACCACGAGGGGAAGAGGAGAGCACGGCGCCAGCTGCTGACGGCCACCGTGGTCGCTCCTTCCCCTCGTTGCTTCCCCCTGTCCCTGCGCCCGTGTCCACCACGGCAGCCGCCGAGAGGTGCTCCCCTCACGTGCGGGGAAGAACGGTCCCACAGCCCGAGTCGCATCGGCCTGAACACGACTGAGAGCAAAGGAGCACACCTCATGTACCTATCCATCCGCGATGCCATCATCCCCGGCGCCGGGTTCACCAGCATCGGCGAGGGCCTCAAGATGCTCGGCGTCTCGGCCGTGGAGCTCTCGGTGTCGCAGGATCTCACCGTGCCGGCCATCAAGCCGGAGGGCGACAAGACCGAGTTCGCCGTTGACTCTCCCGAGGCCGCCAAGGCATATGCCGACCACGCGGCGGCGTGCGGCGTCCGCCTCGCAGCGCTGCTCACCATGAACAAGTTCGGCGGCGACGACAACGACGAGCAGGTCGAGTGGGTCACCGGAGCCGTGCGGGCCGCCGACGCCATGGGCGTGGCGGTCGTCCGCATCGACTCCATCATGATCGATGAGCGCGAGCGGCCACTGGACGAGCGGGTGGAGGTCTTCAGCGACTGCGTCAAGCGCGTGCTCGCCGCGACCGAGGGCTCCAGCGTTGACATGGGCGTCGAGAACCACGGCTGGGGCGGCAACGATCCCGCCTTCATCGACGGCGCTCTCGCGCGCGTCGGCTCCGACCGCTTTGGCGTCACGCTCGACACCGGCAACTTCTACTGGCGCGGCCATCCCCTCGACGAGGTCTACGCCGTCATGGAGCGCCTCGCCCCCTTCGCCAAGCACACCCACGTCAAGGCCATCAACTACCCGGAGGACATACGCAACCAGGAGCGCGAGTGCGGGTTCGAATACGGCAAGTACGTGTGCCCCATCGCCGAGGGCGATATCGACCACGCCCGCGTCATCGAGTGGCTCAAGGCCGCCGGCTACGAGCGCAGCTTCTGCCTCGAGGACGAGTCCCTCGGCAAGGTCCCGCAGGAGGAGCGGGCCGTCGTGCTCGCCGCCGACGTCGAGTACTGCAGGGGCATCCTCTAAGAAGGGGCGATCGCACCATGGCGCACCTCATCGCCTCGCTCGCCGCGACCGCAATGCTCACGGTCCCCGGTCCCGCCGTGTGGCACGGCTTGCTCGCCAAGCCGTGCGTCGCCGCCACCACAGGAAAGGTCCTGCCAGCCGCCATGCAGCTCCGCGAATCTGCCGACGCCTCCCTCAGAGAACGCCTCGACCGCGAGCCCGCCTCCAACCAGGTCCCATACCAACCCGCCGAGGGCGCAGCGCCGACGGTCACCCCGCCCGCCTTCAGTTGGGTGCCGGTCGAGGACGTGCAGGAGTACGTCCTCCAATACTCGCAGAGCCCCGGCTTTCCGGCCGCTCAGAGCACCACCGTCCGCCACGTC
>JASFTE010000687.1:0-3302 GCA_050114035.1 Armatimonadota bacterium
TCAACATCTGGTCCTCGGCGTGGGAGACCGTGACGAAGAACGTCGCGGGCTTCGCCGCCGCGGCGGACGCTGCCGCGCAGAGCGGCGACCTGGCGATCGCCATCGCCCACTGGGGCAAAGGCGAGCGGCAGACGGCGCAGTACGATAGGGCCCGCGACGCTGTCAAGGCGGCCGGGGCCCTCAGGCAGGACTGGCTCCTCGTCGGCGCTACATACCCGTGGCCTGAGCGCGCCCACCTGCTCTGCTCGCCGGAGTTCTTCGACGAGGCGCTCCGCGTCCTCGACGGCGCCTGGCCTGTCTATCAGTGGGCGTTCTTCGGCGCGGCGGAGTGAGCGGCTGCACCGTCGTGGGGCAGATCCAGCCGGTCGGCGGCGTCCAGGGCCTCCATCGTGTCCGGCCACGTCCTCACCACGTACTCATACCAGCCGCGCGCCTGCTCGCCGTGGCCGGCCGCCTCCAGGAGCTTGCCGAGACGCATGGCCGCCACGGGAGCGCTCTGGTCGTCGTAGTCCTGGCGGGCCGCTGCCGCGTAGGCCTCGATGGCCTCCGGCTGGCTCCCGGCGTCCTCCAGCGCGACCCCAACACGGCACAGGACGGCCGGCCCCAGAACGTCTGTCCCGTGCCGGCGCCTGAGCCGCCCCCACTCCTCAAGGCCCCGCTCCTGCTCCCCCTGTGCCAGCCACAGCCGGATTGCCTGGCCCCAGTGCGCTATCGCCCGCTGTTGCGTTTCGTCGCGCGCCCCGAAGTAGCTGGCCGCTTGCCGGTGCAGGTCCGCGTCCCGCGGCCGCTCCTGAAGCGCGGACTCTACGGCAGCGCCGGCCGACTTGAAGGCCCCGGCCGCCGCAAATGTGGCGGCGTCCTCCCGCACCTCGTCCCGGGCCACCTCCGCCGGCAGATGGAGGCCGTAGCTCCAGGCTACGCCGCACCCGAATCCGCCCAGGTGGGCGAAGTGTGCCACCCCGTCCTGGAACCCGAAGAAGCCCAGAGCGCCCAGAAGCACATCCAGCACCACGTAGAAGCCCGCTACGTACACCGCCGACACCTGCCACGTGCCGCCCCTGAAGTAGAGGGGGAAGAGGTAGAAGATGTTGACTTTCACGTGGCGATATCGCGTGGCGAACAGCGCCACCAGGCCCATTATGCAGCCGGACGCTCCCAGCCCCCCGCGCAGCCCGCGTAGCACCACGAGATCAGCACCGATCTGCAGCGCCTCCGCTGCGAATCCCGCCGAGAAGTACAGGAGCAGGAACCTGGGGATGCCGATGGTGTCCTCGACGTGTGCCCCGAACACCCACAGCAAGATCATGTTACCGATCAGGTGCTCGACACCGCCATGGGTGAACATCGCCGTCAGCGGCTGCCACCAGTAGAACGCCTCCGGGGCGAAGGCCAGCAGGAGAGTGCGCTCTTCGCTGAAGAGCGTCATCGCGGCAACGACGACATTCACGCCAATGATGGCCAGCGTCGCCCACGGCGTGCGCTGCAGTTGGCGTTCTGTGGAGTATGGGAACAGCATCCCCGCGACCTACCCCTCGGTCGGCTGCGGCCGACGTCCGCCGCCTCATGCGCCACTCGTCACGTGCCGACCCCACGACCGTGATCATCCACACCGACACTCTACCAGAAGGCCATCTGCGGTGCAACTAACTGAGAGCGCAGGCGTCCCTGCATGCTCTTACTCCGCCTCCCACAGCCTCGGCAGCGACCCCCGCGACTTCCGCTCCACCACCGGCGCCTCCGTCAGCTTCTGCGGCAGGCTCGACACGTACCCCGGGATCCCCTGCGCGATGTCCCCCACCTCCACCATGAACGCATCCGGAATCTCCCCGTATAGCGGCACCTCGTAGTAGCCGTCCCCGACCGGCCGCATCAGCAGGTGATACCACATGAGATCCCGCCACGCATCGTCGTCCGTGTAGACGTACCACGCCCGCACGATCTGCAGCTTCGCATCGCTCTCCACCTTGGCGCGGAACATCGTCCGCCGCTCCTGCCGCTCGCCCGTCACCTCAGTGATGCGCGTCAGCGGGCGACCGTCGAACACGTGCGCCACCCACATGAGCCAGTCCATGTACTGAATCTCGCTGAAGTTCGAGTGGCAGTAGTTCGGGATCATCTCGATGGCCATGGGGCGCTTCAAGCGCTCCTGCATGATGTTCACGTTGAACATCCGATACCCGTCCTCGTTCGTGGCGCCGAGGTAGAACACGGGCACGGTCACCTGCTCCTGGAAGAACGCGTGGTGGAAAGACAGATGCCACTGGATCGCGTCCGTCCGATAGATGCCCTCGTTGCCCATGATGACCACCGCCGCCACCCGGTCGTCCATCGCCGCCGCCACCGTCGCGCTCCGGCCCCGCTTGGAATGCCCGCCGACGATGGCCTTGAGATCGTCCAGTCCCAGAAACTGCTGGAACGCAGCCATCGCCTGGATGTAGACCACCGCGAGCTGGCAGTTCATGTTGTAGTAGTTCTCGCCCGTCTGCTCCCGCAGCGTGTTGAGGATCCGGATGTCCCGCTCGATATGCGAGCCGTCCGGGTACCGCCCCGGATTCGACAGCACCATCGTCGGGTACCCGAGCCGCGCCGCGATGGGCTCCCCGTACTTGTCCACGTGCACCCGGAAGTAGTCCCCGGGCGGCGAGCCGATGATGACGACCTTGCCTCGGCGCTCCGGGCTGAGATTCCGGGTGTTGTCCTCCGGCATCCAGATCACGCACGGGTGCCCCCACTTCTTCCCCGCCAGCTCCTGGCTCCAGAAGTGCGCCGTCACCTTGCGCAGCCTCTTCGCCGGATCCGTATCGCTGGGCACCACTTCATCGGACTTGATGGTGAGCTCCAGCGGCACCGTATGCTGCTTCACGATCGGCCAGATCTCGCGTGGCTTGGGCACGTCGCGCGAGGCCTGCTCGAAGTCGAATGGCTCCGCGTCGGACGCGTCCTGTCCATGCGCACACATGGACAGGCACAGGCAGATGGCGACTGGCAAACTGCAGACGGGCACAGAGACGGCGAAGTGGTGGCACTCCATGGTGAGTCCTCCCTGCGCGATTTCGGGCGAGGCCCATCGCGCCCGCAGGGCATTCTGATTGCCTCGCCCAGGTGTGTCAAGCAGCGCTCCCCTCCACCAACGGTAGTCCATCTTACATTCTCGTCTCTATTATGATACTGATAGAACATTTAATGCTTATAGACGTCTGTAAATGGGTATAACAGACCCGGAAACACCAACCCGGACCATCGCCTGTGTCCGTGGGGCGCCTCAGGCAACGAGGGGCCTCACGATGACTACTGACACCACG
>JASFTE010000688.1:0-3299 GCA_050114035.1 Armatimonadota bacterium
GCGGCGGAGAGCTGAAGGTGCGAAGCGACACCTCGGAGGAGGTGGTCCGGGAACGGCTCGAGCAGTTCCGCCGGAAGACGTTGCCGCTGGTCGGTTTCTACGAGGGGCGCGGGTTGCTCGAGCGGGTAGACGCCGCGCCCTCGCCAGAGGAAGTAGAGCGGCAGACTGAGCGGGTCCTCAGGGACCTGATGGACAGGGAATGAAGACACAGCGATGGGCGAGATTCAGCTAAAGACGCCCGCCGAGATGGCCAGGATGCGCGAGGCCGGTCGGCTGGTGGCAGAGGTGTTGCGGCTGGTGTCCGACATCGCGGAGCCCGGGCTCAGCACGGAGCAACTGGACCGGGCAGCGGTGGAGCACATTGAGAGTAAGGGCGGCGTGGCGGCCTTCAAGGGATACCGCGGCTTCCCGGCGAACATCTGCACCAGCATCAACGAGGAGATAGTGCACGGGATCCCGGGCGCTCGGAGGCTCCGGCAGGGCGACCTTCTGAAGGTGGACGTGGGCGTGATCTGGGATGGCTACTTCGCCGATGGTGCCGTCACCGTCCCGGTGGGCGACGTGACGGAGGAGGCGCGAAGACTGATGCAGGCCACCCGCGCCGCGCTGAACGCGGCGCTGGCGGCCGTGCGGGCCGGAGTGCGGGTTCAGGATATATCGGCGACGGTGCAGAAGACCGCGGAGAGCCAGGGGTTCAGCGTCGTCCGGGAGTACACGGGGCATGGGATCGGCCGTGCGCTGCATGAGGAGCCGAGCGTGCCGAACTTCGTGACGCGCCGCCTGCTGGGCAACAGCCCGGTACTGGACAAAGGCGCGACGGTGGCTGTGGAGCCGATGCTGAATGCGGGCACACACAAGACGCGGTTGCTGGAGAACGGCTGGACGGTGGTGACCAGAGACGGCGAGCTGTCCGCACACTTCGAGCACACGATTGCGGTTGATGAGGACGCCCCCGTCGTATTGACTTTGCCATAAAGGACTTGCAGGGCGGAGTTTGAGCTGATATAATCGATTGTCTGTACAGGTCATGGCAAAAGAAGAACCCATCAGAGTGCAGGCGGAAGTCAAGGAAGCTCTGCCGAACGCCATGTTCCGCGTGGAGCTCGAGGACGGCCATGAGGTGCTGGCTCACGTCTCGGGGCGGATGAGGATGAAGTTCATCACCATCCTGCCCGGCGACACGGTCACTCTGGAGATGTCGCCTTACGATCTGACGAAGGGCCGCATCGTGTGGCGCGACTGAGCCTGCTCTCCGGGTCTGCGACGATACGTTCCAGAGAAACGGCGGGTGATCGCTATGAAAGTGAGATCTTCGGTCAAGAGGCTTTGCGAAGAGTGCAAGATCGTGCGCCGCAAAGGCGTCGTGCGAGTAATCTGTCGCAACCCCCGCCACAAGCAGAGGCAGGGCTGAGAGGCAAGTCCAGATCAACCACCGGGAGGTAAACTAACCGCTATGCCGCGCGTTGTGGGAGTAGACATACCGGCCGATAAGCGGAGCGTCATTGCCCTGACGTATATCTATGGCATAGGTGATACGTCTGCGCAGGCGATCTGCGATGTGCTCGACATTGACCCCGACAAGCGGGCTCATGAGCTGTCCGAAGACGAACTCAGCCGTGTTGCCGCCTATATCGACAAGAATTTCATCATCGAGGGCGAGCTGAGGCGGCTGGAGGCGGCGAATATATCACGACTGCGCAAGATCAACTGCTACCGTGGAGTGCGTCACCGTCGGGGCCTGCCCGTGCGCGGGCAGCGAACGCGAACCAATGCGCGCACCCGCAAGGGCAAGCGGCGCACCGTGGCCGGCAAGAAGGGCGTCAAGGAGCTGGGCCACTAAGTGCTGCTCCGGCGGGTGGACCTCCAGCGGAGCTGTGACGGCGTCATCGTGGAACACGGCGAACTGCTAGATCGTCTGCTGGCCGATAAGGAGCTGCTCAGGTCGATCGAGCTCCTGGGGCCGGAAAACCAGGTAGACGCCCGCAAAGATAAGAAACTGCGCGAAGTCGCCGGGTTCTGCGAGGTCATCCTGCGCTACGTGCGGCAGTTCCTCCAGAAGAAGGACAGGCTGAGGGTAGCCGAGTTCTCCTGCGGGAAGAGCTACCTCGGCATAGTTCTGGTACGGCTCCTTGTAGAACTGGAGAGCAAGCCGGCCGAGCTGGTCGGCGTGGACGTCAACGAGCGGCTCATCGAGAAATGCCGGCGCCTGGCCGAGGACGTGGGACTGGAAGATGCCCGCTTCATTGTCGGCCGGACGATAGATTTCGCGGACGAGGGCGACTGGGACCTGGTCGTTGCGCTTCACGCGTGCGATACGGCGACGGACGAGGCCATAGCCAGGGGCATCCAACTGGGCGCGCGCCTGATTCTGACGGTCCCGTGTTGCCAGAACCAGATCCGCGGACAGGTCAGGGATGGCCACGAACTCACGCCCATGACGGACTTCGGGCCCGTTCGTTACCGCCTGGCAAACCTGCTGACGGACTCCCTGCGGGCGCAGTTTCTGCGCAGCGCGGGGTATTACGTAGAGATGACGGAGATCGGGTCGCCGCGCCTGACGCCGAAGAACCTCTGTATCTGTGCGCGCAAGACTCGAAGAGGGATCTATCCCGGCATCGACAGCGGCTACCGGGCGCTGAAGTCGTTCTTCGGTGTGCGGCCGAAAGTCGAGCGTCTATGTCCCGGCGTTGTGGGGCAGGACGAGGAGTGAGGTCCGGCGTTGCGTTGCACTGAACCGTAGGGAACACACGAAAGGCAGATGGAATGGCCAGAAGAAGGGGCGTAGGCCGACGGGTCGGCACGAGGGCGATCGCTCACGTGCAGGCCAGCTTCAACAACATCCGCATCACGATCACGGACATGAAGGGCGACGTGCTGTGCTTCGAGACGGCGGGTTCGTGCGGCTTCAAGAACACGCGCAAAGGCACGCCGTTCGCCGCCCAACGGACCGCCGAGCGGGTTGCTGACAAGGCCAGACGACTCGGCATCGAAGAAGTCGAGGTGAAAGTCAAGGGGCCCGGATCCGGGCGGGAGGCCGCCATTACGGGCATGGAGGGGGCGGGTCTGTCCGTGATGTCCATCGAGGACGTCACACCGCTTCCCCACGACGGATGCCGACCGGCGAAGAGGCGTCGCGTCTGAGCGCCGATGGCCGCAGACGCTGTCGGACGCACGAGCGAACAAAGACACGCGGTAAGGTAACACCAGTATGGCCAGAAACACTGGACCCAAGTGCAGGCTATGTCGCCGGGAAGGGGTCAAGCTCTTCCTGAAGGGCACTCGATGTCACACGGCCAAGT
>JASFTE010000689.1:0-3292 GCA_050114035.1 Armatimonadota bacterium
CCTTGATGTGCGAGACGAAGTCGTCCTTCGACCGGAAGCCGCCGCCATTGCGGAGGGAGACCGCCTTCGGCTGCGCGAAGGGCTCGTCGTCAAACGAGAAGTAGCCCAGGTACAGCTCCAGGCGGTCCGTGAGGCCCACCAACACGCCGGCCGAGTCCCAGTTCCCGCTTTCGTTCCAGGAATCGCCGCCGCCAATGGTCCCGGACATGCTGTGCCAGTGGGGCAAGGCAGTGTGCCGGTCCGCCGTGAGGGCATTGGGTGTGAGGATGAGTCCGGTGTCGCCGAGGAAGCTCGGAGCCGGAGAAGCAGTGGTGACGCTGCAGAGCAGCAACGCACCAGCCGCCAACGGCCACAAGATCCGCATGCGGATCCCTCCCCTTGAGTGCTTATACCTTATACCATAGTGAAGCCCTGGGAGCCACGCGCCTGCCCTTGCGGTCAGACACGCCCCGGACGAGGGGATACGCTCCCACGTCTGCGGTATCTTACTCTACTAGGGAGTGGAATGGCAAGCCGCAATTGCCCGCGAGGTTCCCTATCTGTCGATATAGGCCGTGTTGTTGTACTCATTGAGTTCCGTGACGGCGTTCTCCGGGTCGACCTGCACTCCCACCGGTGCGCGCCGACCGATGGTCCCCCTGAGGCCCTCGAACCGGAGCGAGAGGCGCCGAGGGACGAGGTCAAGGGGGGCGCCGATGCTGGGGACGGTGCGCTCCGCGAGCGTCTTCCCGCGGCCGTCCGTCAGCCGGACGAGCACGTTCTCCGCCGGGCTGTTGCCGACGTTGTGCAGGACGATGGTGAGCGCGTCGCGGCCCTCCGACCATTGGGCATCCCCGCTCGTCAGTGCCAGGTCCGGCCTGGCCCAGAAGTCCTCCGGGCTCCTCTCGATCAGCTCAATCTCCACGGCCACCAGCTGGCGGGGAGGCAGCGGGACCGGCACGCCGGCGAAGCGGTGCAGCGTCTCCTCGCCCGGTCCGCTGCCAACATCTGGCGCGCCATCGCCGTCGGCGTCCGGCCCGATGGTCACGCGATACGTCCCCAGCGGTGTTCGCCACACACGGATGAGGCCCTCCTCGGCCCTCTCAGCGAAGCTGTAGAGCCAGAGCCGGAGCCGCTCATCGCTCTTCTCGCGCACCCAGGCGGCGAAATCCGAGAAGCCCTCGTAGCTCACGTAGTGGCGCGGGTAGAGTTGGTTGCGCTCGTCGCTCATCTCGCCCTGCATCATGACGATCATCGGGTGGTCCGGCAGCCAGATGCGGTCGTTGATGGGCTCGGCCCACGTGTGGGCGTCGAAGGTGAGCCGCAGCTTGCGCACGCAGCCCTCGAGCGCCTCGTAGGCCGCCGGTTCCTCGCCCGTGGCCTCCCACTCCACGATGCGCTGGCGCGCCGCCGTGCCCATCCCATCGTCCGCGACGCGCGCCAGGTTCGCCTCGCGGGCCCACTCGACCAGATCCTGCCGGTGCTTCTCCCAGTCGAGGATCTCCAGCGCCGGCATGTAGTGCCCGCCGCGCATGAACCGCGACACCAGTGTGGTCCAGAAGCGCTCCGCCTCCTGGTACCGCCGCTCGCCCGTCATGCGGTACAGCGCCGGGTACAGGTCAACGTACCCGTAGCCGCGCACCTTGTAGTCGCGGGAGATGACCCGCGTGTCGTCAAACAGCGTCCGCGACGGGTACTCCAGCCCCTGGGCCATGTCGCGCTCGTACAGCTCCAGCCAGCCGTCCGCCCACTCCCGCAGGAACTTCACGGTGCGCGGGTGCCGGCTATAGAAGCTCACGAACAGCGCCGGATGGCAGAAGAGCGCGTTGCCGGGGTGATCCGCCCCGTAGCGGCCCTTGTCCCGTACCTCATCGGCGCCGAAGTACCATGAGCGGAAGCGCCGCCGGCCGTGCCTGTTGATGCCCGTCAGATCCTCCTCCACCGTCTTGGCCGCCTCCATCATGCGCTCCAGGTACAGCGGATTGCCGTAGTCCATGAGCGCCATGACGGGCTGGGCGTTGACGCCCTCCTCGTAGGCGTGGAGCGTGTCCGTGGGGCGGGCGTTGATGCCGTTCTTGATGAGGCCCGTCTCGTAGACGCCGTCGGCCACGAGCTTGGCGGCATTCCGCAGCCGCTCGCCGGGGTCCCGGATGAGGGCGAGCTTGGCGAAGTTCTGGATGAAGTCCGTGTCGTCGCCCCAGGCGTCGCCGAGCTCGCCGTTGGGCGTCTGGCGGTTCTCGATCCACCAGTAGAGCACGCCGGTGCAGAGGTCGAATAGCTCGCGCTGCAGGAGGGCCCAGCGCGGCGCGTTCTCGCAGCCGGCCACCGGGAGCGGCTCGACGGGGCGGGCGTCCTCATAGTACTTGTGCGTCCAGAGCCAGAGGGCACGCACCTTCGGGTGCTCGGGCTGCAGCTCCCACAGATGCCGCAGGGGCACGAACAGCTCCCGCCCCTCGCGGCTGAACTCCGGCATGTCGATCTCCGGGTTCTCGTGCGCACCCCACGGCCGCGGCTCGGACATGTGGCGGAAGCGATTCTTGACGAAGGCGAGCTCGGTGCGGATGTACTCGGGGAGCACTTCCTCCCTGCTGCCGACGAGGAGATCCACCCGGGAGGCATCCTCACGGCCCCAGAGAAGCGCGACGTCGCGCTTGAAGCAGAAGCTGATCCAGAGGGGGTGCCCGGCGGGCACGAGGCGGTCGGAGAGATCGAGGCTCAGGTCCAGGACGCGCTCGCCGCCGGCCTCATCCAGCGCGAAGTCCAGGTGGAAGATGCGCCGGCCCGGCTGCAGCGGGTCGTGCACCGTGATGTCGAGGGCGTTGTCGCTGAGGGCTCCCGCGAGGCGCCAGGCCAGCCGCAGGCCGCGCAGGGGCACGTCCGCGTCGGACGCGGGGACGACGAGGTGATGGTATCGCAGTGCCGGCAGCGTCTGCCCGGCCGCGGGGCCGGCCGGAGGGCGCGCGCTGAGCACAGAGCTGGCCCGATCCCCCGGCCCGTATCGCCCGAGCATCTCCGGGCCCAAGGCTTCAGTCCCCGCCTTCGGCTCAAGAGGGCCAACATAGTATGGCCGCGCCGCGGCGCCGTCGAGCTGGTGGGCGCCGATGCGGAAGAAGCCGAGCTCACAGATGCGGCTCTCGGTGACGAGCTCCTTGTCGGGCAGCTCGCCCTTGTCTTCCATCGTCTCCTTGAAGATGCTGAGCCAGCCGGCCGGTCGGGGGCTCGGGAAGCGCACGTGGGTGGCGAACTGGCGCGCGTCGAGGTTGAGCAGCGACTTGCCCTCCTCGGTGAGCGTGTGCCGGCCGTAGACGCGCCC
>JASFTE010000690.1:0-3291 GCA_050114035.1 Armatimonadota bacterium
ACCCTCATCCCGCGAGTCTCCACCGTCAATCGTGGTCTCTGCCGGCAACACCAACGCACACTCCCTATGGCCGAGCGCCAGCACGACCGCTCGCCCACTGTATCCCCTTCCGACTGCACTGGCAAGGGCTCGCCCTTGCACGGCGATCCGCCGGGCATCGGTACGTCGAGACAGCCTCACACCCAGAAGCTATACGTATGTATCTGCAGCACAATCCCGAGAATCGTCCACAGGCTGCCCACGAGGAACTCGCCGAGGATGAGGCCGAGGGCGAAGGGGATGGCGGCGCGGTACAGCTTGAAGCCGCCATACCGGATCAGGATGAGCTTCGCGGCCCAGGCGATCAGCAGCGGCATCCACAGGCAGTTCATGGACCAACTGCCCGAGATCGCGTACCCCACCGGGTGGAAGGGCCACCACGTGTAGCGGAGCCGGAGGGCCATGAGGACCAGCGTCAGGCTGAGGCCCGCCACGTAGGCGGTGAGCGCCCGCCAGTCGGTGCCCTCCGGCGCGCCGAACCACGTCTGCAGATGCGCGAAGGGCTCCCGGCCGAAGGCGCGGATGGCGACGCGCGACATCTTCGCCTCCATGCCGTAGCTGTAGTAGCAGTGGATGTTGGCCCAGAAGGCCGCCAGGGTCCCCACCAGTCCCCCCAGCAGCAGGGCCCACATCAGAGGCCTGTTGTCCATGCCGGTCTGCTCGCCGACCTTGAAGGACTCGAGTTGGTGCGGCATGGGATGGCTGCGGTACGCGCGATTGAACCACCAGTAGAGGCTGATGACGGTGATGGTCCGTGGGCTGAGAAGGCTCCCGGCGTGCGTCCCGAAGGCGTTGACGAGGAACTGGTCGGGGCCCCCATAGTGCAGGTCGTGGGCCGGGGGCCCGAGCTCTGCCCGGATGCGCGTCACGGCGGTGGAGAGCAGGAAGTACATCACGAAGAAGATGATCGCGACCCACGCGGCCATGCCGAGCTTCACGGAGAACAAGACGACGACCACCAGGCCGACCCCGAGCCCGATGAAGGCCGACCGGTACGGCATGGGCTCCCGGTCGTCCCGCACATCGCTCGTCCGCCCCAGCGCGCGTCTGAAGGCGTCCCGCAGATGGTACCGTCCCGTCCACAGCGCCACCAGACACAGCCCGATGTACGCCCCGGATGACTGCTCGTTGACGAAGGGCATGTTGGGGATGCGATTCAGCCCCGTCCACGCCGCGAGCACCTTCTCGCCCGCCCAGACCATGTAGAAGAACCAGCACGAGAAGAGCAAATCCAGCGGCAGGAGCATCCCCAGCCCGATGGCAAACGGGTACAGGGAAACGCGAGTCCCGCGGATCGCGCGCCACGGGTGCCCCCACGCGTCGAACGAGCGCCGGATGACCTGGTCGAAGTGCACCACGCGCACCTTGATGAGCGGGAACCCCGGGCGCAGCTCGTGCAGGCCGTTGAGCAGGTCGATGATCCCCGCGACGCCGAACCCCAGCCACATGATCTTGTTCCGGAAGAGCGTCGTCCGCGGGTCGGTCATCTCCAGCGGCAGGTGCACGATGGGATAGTCCAGCTTCTCGCGCTCCATCCACCGCTGTCGTAGGATGCTGTTGCCGCACATCATCATGCCCAGCAGCACGACCATGAAGAACGTCCAGTTGAGCACCGGCCGGGACCAGGCGACGAGACGCTCCTGCGTGTACAGCGTGCTGCTCCCCACGAAAGCGCCCTCAATGATGCGTTCGTCCCCGAGGGTGACCTCCGGGGGAAGGTACTTCAGGAACAGATCCTCCCAGGCGTTCTCCGGTGTGGCCATGTGGTGGGCGTGTGGGATCTCGGGCGAGACCACCTGGACCATGTCGTGCCCGGCCAGGGCCGACGAGAGGCAGAGCATCAGGTAGATCACGAGCAGCTCGTTGCGGTGGAGGGCCCAGCCGGGGGAGAGCCGGCGGATGAGCGCATTGACGAGAATGAGCAGAAGGAGCGCGAAGACGGTGTTGAAGAAGAGCGACACCGTCGTCGGATGGCCCTCGTAGCGCACGATGGCCATCTGGGTGATCCAGTAGGCGTTGACCGGTACGAGAGCCAGAGCAATGAGGACGGCCCGGGCGCTTACCCCACGAGCGCCGCGCGTGGGGGAGAGGGGCTGCGATGAGTCGTTGTCAGGGCGATCCTGGGTATCAGCTACCATCGCCTGCGGCGGCACCGTTGGAGTGTGAGCACGAGAACGCCCGCCGGGCGCAGCGGCCCCGCGGGCCGATGTCATCGGCGCATCAAGGAGACACTACGTCGAGAGGCTATCCGGCCCCAGGAGCTGCTGGACCTTGGTCGCCAGCTCCGGGCCGGGAGCGACGGCGAACTGCGTGCCAGCTGCCACGGCCCTGCCGCCCATGTGCAGCATGACGGGCTGCGAGCCGGGGTGCTGGCGCAGGGCGGCCGCGAGCTCCTGCAGCGCAGACCGTGGCGTACCGTCCGGCACGCGAATGTGGATGGGCCCCGGCGCCGGGGGCGGCGGCGCCGCCGACGCTGACGTGCCGACCCGGGCGGCCGCGGAGGCCTCGCGCTTGCGCTTGCTCGGCCTCCTGGCAGTCTCGATGTCCCTGGCCCGATCGCACAGGAACTTGGTGCTCACCTGCACCTGACCGTTCTGCAGCTCCCGCTCCTCTCGCTGGACCCGCCCGTCGAGCACAACGATGGCCCCGTCTATCAGGACGTCCTGGCACTTCTCCATTGCCCGCGGGAACACGGTCACCTCCACGTCCGCCGCCAGGCCGCGCAGGCTGCAGAACATCATCGGGTCGCCCGCACGGGTGGTGTAGGGGCTGATGCCGCCGACCATCCCACCGACCACGACCCGGGCGCCGTCCTCGAATTGCTCCAGATCCTCCAGCCTCGCGGTGGTGCATCGTTCGAGCTTCTCTTCGACGCGGAAGAGCGGATGGTCCGACACGTAGAGGCCGAGCAATTCCTGCTCGAAGGCCAGCTTGTCGTCCTGGCTCATCGGTACGACGTCGGGCAGCAGCGCGGCCGATGGGCCCGCGCCGCCGAGGTCATCCCCGAAGAGCGACGTCTGTCCGGCCGCGGCGTCTGCCTGGGCCTTCTGGCCCAGCGCGAAGGCGCTGGGCAGCGCCTCGAGCAGGGCCGCCCGATCGCCGAACTCGTCGAGCGCGCCCGCCCTAATGAGCGTGTCCAGCGCCGCCTTGGTCACCGTCTGACCGCCGACCCGCTGGCACAGATCGTGGAGACCCTCGTACGGGCCATTGGCCGCGCGCTCCTCCGCGAGGGCGGCGCCTACGCCCCACCCG
>JASFTE010000691.1:0-3289 GCA_050114035.1 Armatimonadota bacterium
GCCCCCGCCAGCTTCACCTGTTCCGGGTACGAGACCCAGTACGGCGTGGGGATGATCACCTCGTCCCCCGGCTCCAGCACGGACATGAAGGTCATCTGCACCGCGTTTTTCGCGCCCGCCGTGATGATGATCTGGGAGGGATCGTAGGAGAGCCCGTTTTCCCGCTTGAGCTTGAGGCACGCGGCCGCCTTGGCCTCCGGCAGCCCCGAGGCCGGCTTCGGGTACTTCGTCTTGCCGTCGCGGATGGCCTGGATCCCGGCTTCCTTGATGTGGTCGGGCGTGTCGAAGTCGGGCTCACCCGCCGCAAGGCTCACGACGTCGATGCCCTGCTGCGAGAGGCGGGCGGCCTTGGCGGCAACCGCCAAGGTGGCCGACTCGGCGAGCTGGGAGATGCGTTTGGAGATCCTCATGCCGTGCCGCTCCGTCATGTGCGGGGAATCGAGTAGGCGCCGACCGTCTGCACAGACGACCGGCGCGGTGGGTGATGTCAGGATGTCATTCTAATCGACGAGTACCGGTCTACCTACCGTCTGCCACCCTGCTCCACCACAAAGCGCTGCCGCCGCGCTGTAGGGCACGGGACCTCGGCGCTCACCCCTTCCGCCGCCACGTCGGCCACAAAGCCCTCGCACGTCGCGTGGTCGGGGAAGTGCATCGGGAACAGCACCGGCACGTCGAACTCGCGGGCGAAGCGCACCGCCCGTGCCAGATGCTGCCACCGGTGGCTCGGAATCCCCGTGACGAACGCCAGATGGACCCGATCGACGATCGTCTTCAGGTAGGCATAGTCGGCCTCGTAGTCGGCCATGTAGTCGCCGTTGTGATACACCACCCAATCCCCGTAGCGGACCAGGTAGGCCACCTCAGGGATGTCGTTGTGATAGGAATCGATCGTGTAGACCCGCACTCCGCCCACTTCTGCGGCGGCGCGCTCTCCAGCCATGGTGTGACACGCGGCGTCGTCTCCGACGAACCGCTCGCAGTGCGACGCCGGTTGCTCCTCCCACCCGATGAAATAGGTGAGGCGCTCGATGGCACCCTGCCACTCGAAGATGACGGGGTCGTAGTGATCTCCGTGGGCGTGTGTCACGAAGACGTACACGTCCAGGTCGGCGATCTCCGCGGGATCGACGAAGCCGTTCTCCAGATTGCGCGGCGTCTCCTCGGTGACGTCCTCCATCTGCATCACCTCCTGGTAGTCGAACACCAGGAGGGCGTCACCGAGCCGTACCGCCCAGCCCGCATGGCGCAGATACCAGACAATCGCCTGATCGTCCCCGTGGCCGGGAACCGCCTGCGCACCCGCCGTCGTCGACGACAACCCGAGGATCAAAACGCCTGTCAGGATGCGGATCGTGCTGTGCATGGTCACCTCACGTTGAGCGGACTTCCCAGGTTCTCCGCAGCGTGACGTCCCCTTCACCCTTCACTCTTCACCCTTCACTCCCTCACAACGACGTTGCACGACAAGCGACCCGACCACTCTCAGCCCCACCCCGGACGACCGACGCGCTCCCAGAACTCCTGCGGCGTCAGGCTCGGATGGCGGCACACCACGATGGGAACGTCTCGCTCCTCCGGGACACCCCAGGGGTTGGCGACTCGGTCGGCCAGCTCGAGGGATTGGCAGTCAATGGTCGTGATCTCTTCCGGCTCGACGCCGAGTACGATCCAGACGTCGGGCGCGCGCTCGCCCGGTCCGAAGAAGTAGAAGCTCCCCGCCAGGCTGATGACGGGCGGTAGGCCGAGCTCCCGGCCGTAGAAGTCGAGCGCGCCCGCCTCGCCGTAGTTGCGTGCGTAAAGCACTGTCTGCGCCTGCTCCGCCGGGGTGAGTGCACGGTACGCCCGTGCCACGGCCTCCGTCTGCTCGCGCCACCCCAGCATGTCGGCATAGTCTTGGGGCAACGGGAGGTACTCGCCCCAGTTGGTGCGCACCGCGGTCGTGATCCCGATGGCAGCCGAGTACCGCGCCATGGGCTCGGGCGGCACGATGGGGAGGCCGAAGGGCACGGCACCGCCAGCCCACAGAACGATCAGCGCGCCGGCACTCCAGGTGAGCGCCGTGCGCGCGCGAGGCCGGGTGACGCGCTCGATCGCCACGGCGCCGGCCGCGAATAGCACCGGGTGCATCGGACCAAAGTAGTAGGACTTCCCCTGCATGAGCACGAACGTCGTGAACGCCGCGACAGCAATCCAGCCGAGATGGCGATACGGACGCAGTGCGGGATGCAGAAGGAGCGCGAGCGCGCCGGCCACCGCGAGGAAGAAGCCGGCCGGCTGCATCAGGAACTGATCGAAGACGAACTCGCCGAACCCGACCCGCGCGAGCTGCCCTTCTCGCAGCGCGGCCATCTGATCGAGCACGGGAAACCCCAGCGCGAGTTGCCCGATGACACTCGGGCTACCGAGCACCAGGGCGAGGCCGGCCGCGATCCACGGCCACGGACCGAGGAACACCCGCCGGTAGGGTGTGAGCAGAAGGGCCACCAGCACCGCCAGCCCGAAGAACCCGATCGAGAACTTGGTCAGCAGGCCCACGCCACCGGCGGCGCCCAGCACGAGCCACCACTTGACGTCTCCCGTGTTCGCGAGCCGGGCCAGGGCGTAGCAGCCGAGCAGCCACCAGAGCTGATCCAGCACCACCGGCTGGAAGAGATTGGCGGTCCGAAGGAAGAGTGGATTGATGAGGACGGCCAACGCCGTGAGGAGCTGGGCCCGGCGCCCCCCACCCAGCTCCCTGGCGACGAGGATCGCGAGCAACATCACAGCGGTTCCGGCGAGGGCGGGCACTAGCCGCAGGGCAAACAGGCTCGATCCCGCCACGCCGCGCACCGCTTGGGAGAGCAGGGCGATGAGCGGCGGGAAGTCCATGTGGAGGATGCGGAGATGCGTCCCCATCGCCATGTACAAGAACGCATCCCGGTGGAACTCGTAGGGCGTCCAGAGGTTGGTGGCGAGGTGCGCGACGAGCTTGACCGCGACGAGCGCGAGGGCGGCCGCCGCGAGCGGCGGGATGTCACGGTCCGTCATCGGCCGCTCACGCGGCAACACGGGGGGCGCCATTTCACCTCAGGGGCAGACGTTGAGAAGGCGACATCACATCGCCGTGGTGGGCCGCTCGGCGCACCGCAAGCGCCCGGACACGACCGACGCGAGCCGGTCAGTAGGCGAACGCCTCGTAGGACTCCCCCCGCAGCAGTCCCGTCGGATTGGGCGTCGTGTTGCGGAAGGTCACCGGCAGCGTCTTGCACGCCCCGGTATCGGGGCCGGTGCTGCACGGGGTGACGTG
>JASFTE010000692.1:0-3275 GCA_050114035.1 Armatimonadota bacterium
ACGTACGATGAAGACGTGCTGCTGCCGCCGGTCGCACGGACTCTGCTGCATCGCTATCCCGATCCACCGCAGGCAGCGTGGCGCTGCTACCCACTGGAAGAGATCGCTGCCGAGAAACTGCGGGCATTGTTGCAGAGCCGCGTCCGGCTGCGAGAGCGAGGCTGGGGCGCCAGCCGCGCCTGTCGTGATTACTACGACTTGTGGTTCCTGCTCGGCCGCAGCCCGTTGAACGCGGCCCTCGTTCCAGGACTGCTGGCGCGGAAGTGTGAGCTGCGCCGGGTGACCTTCACCTCGATGGCTGATTTCCTGGCGCCGGAATTGCAGGCCGTGGCGCGCAGCGAATGGGAACGCCAACTACTGCCGTTCGTGCCAGACAAACCGTCTGCCGATCAGGTCCTGGACCAGCTGGCCCGCTTGCTGGCGGCTTTGCCTTGGGGTGAGCTGAAGAGGCAGGACGTAGCGGATGCCCGAGACTGACACCCGTCAGTGCTGCCCCTGATCCGGCGGTCTCTCGGATGCGGCAGCCTATCCCGCCCGATCGCGCACGGGGGACTTCTACGGCTTTCGCTGCGCCAGGGATTCAGAGTAGCGACCCGCCGTGGTCGCCCCCCAAGCGGGCCGCGAGCGGAGAGAGAGCACTAACCGACAAGGGAGTCTACAGATGGAAGACAAGAGGACACTGAGCACGGTTCTCCTGGTGGCGGGGATCGCCATCTTGCTTATGTCGCTCCTCGCCGACCCGATGGGCCTTGGGGCCTCCCCGGTGTTCGGCTACAGGCAGATCGTGGGGGCCGTGGCGGGCGCGGTTGTCGCTGTTGCAGGACTCGTCATACGGTTCCGCGAATAACACTGGCGGGAGCTCTCCGCAGGATGATGAGGAGATGCCCAGCGCGGGTGAACGCGTAGACGAGCGCGTCCGGCCTTATCGTTGAGCGCAAACTGATCAGCTGCGGTTGCTGGCACCAAAGAAGTCAGGTGTCGGGCAAACCTGCACCGATGTCGACCAGTGACAGGAGGGAATAGGCGATGAACCGACGGCATCTACTCATTCCGCTCGGCTTGGGGTTGGGAGCAGTCTTTGCGGTCCTCGCGCTGCTTGGCGGACAGCATGCACCGGTCACCGCAGCCCCTGGCGCTGAATGGCGCGTCTGTGCGGCGGGCCCACCGGGTTGCGACTATGCGACCGTCCAGGGGGCCGTCGATGGCGCGCAAGAAGGGGACGTCATCAAGGTGGCTCAGGGCGTCTACATAGACGTCCATCAGCGGAGCGGTATGACCCAGGTAGTCATCCTCACCAAGGGCGTGACCCTGCGGGGCGGTTACACAACTGCCGATGGGTTCTTGGACCCGCCAGATCCTGAAGGACATCCCACCACCCTCGATGCCCAGCAGCAGGGACGAGTGGTCGTGATCGATCGGGCCGGCCCGACCGTCGAGGGTTTCACCATCACCGGGGGTGCCGGTTACTACTCAGGCGGCGGCGTCAGGATGGATGACGCTTCCGGCGTGGTCCTCCGCCACAACCGGATTGTTGGGAACTCGGCCGAGGGCGACGGCGGGGCGATCTTCGTAAACTCCGCGTCAGGTCAGATTGTGGGCAACGAGGTCGTCGACAACACAGCCACCTGGGGTGCTGGGCTGCGTATCATCAACGATGCCGACGTCGCCGTAGTGGGGAATGAGATCGGGGACAATGTGGCGCAAATCGCGGCCGGGGGCATTGACGTGGCTTGCTGCGGCGGAAGCACACCCCTGATTTCCCAGAACGTCATTGTCAGCAACGACGGCGGGGGAGACGGCGGTGGGATCAGAGTCCAATCAACCAACGCGCGATTGGTCAACAACGTGGTGGCTGTCAACCAGGCGGTCCGCGGCGCCGGGATCATGCTGAGCGGCTCGGCGGGCTACCCGGTGAGTGTCACCCTGGTGCACAACACGCTCGTCGGCCAGGGTGCGGACGACGAAGGGGTACGAGCAGAAGCCTACGTGGTGGCGAGCCTGGTGAACAACATTGTCGCGGACTACGCCACGGGCATCACCAACACCGCGCCCGCCAGTTCCACGGTCTCTGCGGATCACACGCTCTTCGACGGCAACGGCGCGGACTACGGAGGCGGTGTGAGCTGCACGAACCAGATAACCGGACCTCCGGCCTTTGTGTCTCCGGCGACGGGCGACTATCACATCACAGCCGCCTCGGCGGCAATTGACGCTGGAGCGGACGCCGGGGTGAGTGTCGACGTCGACAACCAACCGCGGTCTGATATCCCAGACGCGGGAGCCGATGAGTACCGACCGCCCAGCTACGTCTACCTGCCGCTGGTCCTGCGCCACTGACGGGCTTGGTCGGAGGGCGGCCGCCGACCCTCATCGACCACTTTGGCGGCAATGGAACCTACACGGTCCGCAGGGCCGACGCCGGCCGGGTCGCATACGGTGTGCTTCGGGAGATCCGAGGGAGCGAGAGCCATCCCCTGCCGGGGGAGTCTATTGACGTCAGCATGGCCCACTTGGCAACAAGCAGGAACAAGCCGTCCGCCTGAAGAGTTGCCGAATTTTGGCATTTGAGCATGGCAAGGTTGAGCGGAAAGGTATGAAAGCTGAGACGATTCGGGAATGGCTGAAGACGGAGAGGTTCTTCCCGCTGAGGGAGGAGTCTGGCGAGACGAACCCCAGCCAGGTAGCACGTTTGCCAGAGCTGATACACGGCAGCCGCCTGTGGACCGCCAGGGTAGAATGACCGAGCACAATGACGAGCGTCCTAAGTCCAATGGCGGATCTGGCTCCGTGATCATCGGCAATGGAGACCGCCCGCCTAAGCGCGTCTCGCTGTACCTAGCCCCCGCCGGCGCTGGCAAGACCGCCTACGCGGTCGCCGAGGCCCGCCGCGCGGCCGAGGGTCTGAGCGCCACGCCCTACGTCCTCGTGGCGAGCGCGCTGCAGGCGCAGGCTTTCCGCCGACGGCTGGCCCGGGCTGGGGGCGCCATAGGCGTGCGGGTGCTCACCTTCGATCGGCTGTACCGCACGTGCCTCAGCGCCGCCGACCAGGTCACCACCCAGCTCACGGACCCGGTCCAGCACCGCGTCATCCGCTCTGTGGTGGACGACTTGCCGCTTGTGCACTACGCACCGCTGACCGACCTGCCTGGCTTCGTCCGCGTCTTGAAGAGCGTCATTGATGAGTTGAAAGCCGCTCGGGTGCACCCTGAGTCCTTCGCTAAGGCGGTGGCCAGGCACGGCGACGTGCCGCGGCTGCAGGAGCTCGCCGACATCTA
>JASFTE010000693.1:0-3275 GCA_050114035.1 Armatimonadota bacterium
CCGCTACTCGATCGGCTCCGCCGACTCCAGGAACTCCTCCACCTCCCGCATCGTCGGGATGCCCTGTCGCCCTCCCAGCTTCCGACACTTCAGGGCGGCTGTGGCGCTTGCCACCGCCATCGTCCGCTCCGGCTCCCACCCCCGGGCGACGCCGAGCGCGAACGCCCCGTGGTACACGTCCCCGCAGCCCGTGGTGTCGACGATCTCCGCGCGGTAGGCCGGCTGCCGTATGACTCCGCCCTCGTGCACCCCCAGCGAACCGCGCGTGCCGTCGGTCACCACCGCCATCCTGCCGCCGCCGGCGGCCACCTTCTCGTAGAGCGCCCGGGCCGCCTCCTCCAGCCCGCTGGCCCCGTACAGGTCGGCGGCCAGGCCCAGCGGCACGATCACGTAATCCCCCAGGGCCACGAACTCATGGTTCGGCGACTCCCTCCTTTCCATGTCCATCGTCACCGGGACACCGAGCGATCGTGCGATGCGCGCGCCCTTCAGGGCAGTCTCCGGGAAGAAGTTGTCCACGTGGAGGACACGGCCCTGCGCGATGACTTCCTCGGCAACTTCTTCCGGACGCAGCTTCGCCGCGCCCTCGGCCGTGTAGAGGATCATGCGCGTGCCGGCCGAGCGGTCAGCCACGATGAAGGCCGTCACCACGGACGATCCCTTCTCGCGCCGGATCAGGTCGGTGGCGACCCCCTCCGCCTCGAACTCCCGCGCGCAGGACTCGGCAAAGGAGTCATCCCCCAGGGCGCCGAGATAAGCACACCGGCCGCCCAGGCGCGCGGCCGCCACCAGGGCCGTCCCCACCAGGCCGCCGCCCTGGGTCACCACACGCCGTGCCCGTAACTTCTCGTCGCGCCCCGGGAACCTGTCCACCTCGACGAGAACGTCGAACGCACAGACACCCATCCCGATGATGTCGTAGCTTTTCTCCATGGCCGCCCGTCGGAGCACGGTTGGCGGTTGTCAACTCACGCGGCGGCCGCCATGATAACGCCCCTGCGGCCCGATGCAACCGGCCGTCCGCCGCGTTGACAGCGCGCGCGCCTCCCGGGACAATGCCGTGCGCGGCCGGCGCCGTCGTCACCGTCGATGCCGGGCGGCCCGTCCTGCTGCAGACTCGATGAGGAGCATGTTCCCGTGGGAATGCTCCACTGCCTGATGCTTCTCAGCGTCGCGCTCGCCGTCCTGCTCCTCCCCGCCGCCGGAGCGCAGGCGAGCGGGCAGAGCGGGCCAACCTACACGAATCCCGTCGGCGGCGACATCCGCATGGGCGACCCGTTCGTCCTGCTGCACGAGGGCACTTACTACCTTTACGGCACCACAGCCGGCGATGGCTTCAAGTGCTGGCGATCCCCCGACCTGGTGCACTGGAAGCCGCTCGGCTACGCCTACCGTCGGGCCGATGACTCCTGGGGACGGGGCTCCTTCTGGGCACCGGAGGTGTTCCGCCACCGGGGACGCTTCTACATGGCCTTCAGTTGCCGGAGGGATCGCGATAGGGGATACCGGCTCTGCCTCGCGGCCGCCGACAGCCCGGAAGGGCCGTTCTGGGAAGTCCACGCTCCGTGGTGCGACATCGGCTGGTCCTGCATCGACGCGCACGTGTTCATCGACGACGATGGCACGCCGTATCTCTACTTCGCGAAGGTCGGTGTGGTGGGTGAGCCGTGGAAGGAACCGTCGGAGGGCTACCTCTACGGGATGATATACGCGCTGCGACTCGAGGATGACCTGTCGGCGCCCGCCGGCGAGCCGGTACTCTGCGTCCGCGCCGAACAGGAGTGGGAGGACCCCGACAGCATGCACAGCCGCTGCAACGAGGGCGCTTTCGTGCTGAAGCGCGGCGGCCGCTACTACATGACCTACTCGGCCGGCCACTACGCCAGTCCGCGCTACGGCATCGGCTGCGCCACCGCCCCCTCGCCGCTGGGGCCGTGGACCAAGAGCAGTTCCAACCCCCTCGCCTGCACGCGCCGGGAGATCGGCGTCTCGGGCCCCGGTCACAACTCCATAACCACCTCGCCCGACGGCACGCAGTTGTTCATGGTCTACCACGCCCATGCCGATCCGAAGCAGCCGTCCGGCAACCGGACGGTGAACATCGACCGGATCGTCTTCGATGGAGACGGAGACATGAAGCTGATCGGCCCGACCCGCACGCCTCAGCCGATGCCCTCCGGCGCCGCGCCGCCGGGGTAGCCCCTCCACGAGGGACGGACGTCGGCACGGACGCAAACCGACAGGACAAAACCGTGGCACGAGACCCCACGCGAGCCGAATGGCAGAGCGAGAGAGCGGAGCTGCTCGCTGAACTGCGCGGATGGTGTGGCGAGATGCCTGCACGGGGCCCTCTCCGCACGCGGGAAGCCTGGCGCAGAGAGTACCGCACTCACACCCAGATCAAGCTCATCTATGAGGGCGAGCCCGGCGAGACGATACCGGCCTACCTGCTGGTGCCGCGTGACGCCCCCTCCGGGCCGCTCCCGGCCATCCTCGCCGCGCACCAGTGCGCGTGGCAGTGCGACGTCGGCAAGGAGCAGGTGGTAGGCAAGTGCGTGGATTGGCCCGACCAGGCCTACGGGCTCGAACTGGTCCGGGAAGGCTTCATTGTCCTGGCGCCCGACGCGAACAAGGTCGGCGAACGGTACGATCCCGAGTTGCGGGAGCAATGGCAGACGGCAGCGGAGCTGGGCGGCCAGCACGCCTGCTGCACGGCGCCGGGCGGCTCCTGGGGACCCATCCGCTGGAAGCCCGTCTACGATGTCATGCGCGGCGTCGACTTCCTCGCCGCCCACCAGCGCGTCGACCGGGAGCGCATCGGCATGATCGGGCACTCGCTCGGGGCGGACACAACGCTCTGGGCCATGCCGCTGGAGGAACGCATCACGGCCGCCGCCATCAGCGGCGGAGGCATCATCGCCGACTGGCTCCCCTACGGCCTGCCCTACGCGGATATACTGAAGCTTCTCGCCCCCCGGCCGTTCCTCGAGGTCGTCGGGCGTGCGGACCCGATCAACTGGGGCGAGACGGAACCGGCCCCTGCATCGGTGGACGAGCGCATGCGCGGGAAGCGGGACGCACACGCCCAGGCCAGGGAGGTGTATGCCCTCGACGGGGCGGAGGAGCGGCTGGCCTGCTACGAGCACGAAGGAGGGCACTGCTTCCCCGAGGAGGGCCGGCGAGAGGCGTACGCGTGGCTGAAGAAGTGGCTTGTCCCGTAGGCCTGCCGGGAACGGATGCTACCTGCAGCGCGGACGCTCCGCGAGCAGGACAGG
>JASFTE010000694.1:0-3274 GCA_050114035.1 Armatimonadota bacterium
TGAAGCGTTCACGGTGCACGGCCTGTACCTGTATGATGCGTGGCGGCCGGACTTCTTCACGTTCTTCCTGGACGACCTCGTGGCGCTCGCCTGCGTTGTGCGCGGGGCGCTGCGGCGGGAGCAGCCCTCCGAGGTGTACGTGGCAGAGGATGCGGCGACGCGCTTCTGGTGGACGGGGCGGGAGCGCTTCGCGGACGTTGCTCGTGCTCTTGCCGGCGAAGCCGGCCCGCCCGTGCGAGTCGAGCCCGGGCCGACGCTCCGCGGGTTGCGAGACGGTCTGCTGCGCCTCGCGACTCTTGGCTCGAGCGCCGCGTGGTCGGCCCGCGCCTGTGCGCGCGGCGTGGCGCGCCGGGTCCAGGGGCGCCGCGTGACGATGCCGGCTTCCGGAGAACGCCCGCGTGTACTGATCACGCTCTTCGGCGCATCCGAGCTCGATATCGTGGAGGACTTGTGCGGCGAGCTGGAGGAGGCCGGATGCGGCGGTCTTCAGATAGTGGACCTGGGCTTCGAGCAGACGGGCCGACTGGCCCGGCAGCGCGGGTGGGCTGCTGCCGACGTAGGCGGGCACATGACGCCGCGGAGCTTCGTCCGAGGGCTGTGCGCGCCGCTTCTGGCCTGGAGCCGCTGGGGCCGGGTCGCGCGCGATGCGGACTGGCAGAGCAGCTTCTCCGCGTGCGGCGCGGCTCTGTGGCCGGCCGCCGCGCCCCGGGCGTGGGCGGCGGCCATCGCGGAGATGACGCGCGCGATAGTGCACGGAAGCGCCGCCCATGAGCTCCTGGCGCGGGCCGATCCCGATGTGATCGTGAGTTTCAAGCGCGGGGCCTCGGCGCCCGCGGGCTTCGTGTTGGCGGCCCGGCGGTGCGGCGTTCCGACGGTGTACATCCAGCACGGCCTGCTCTCCGAGACATTCCGCACGCAGCCGAGCCTGCCCCATGCGCGCTTCCTGGTGTTCAGCGAACACGCCCGGGACCAGATCGCTGCGAGCGGCGTCTCGCGGGACGCTATTGAGGTCGTCGGTCACGCGGGTTACGATGGGCTGGTACGGGGCGAGACGGTGCTCGGCGAGGCAGAGCGCGGGCGCTCCGTGGCTGATGGCGAGGGGCACGTCCTGCTGCTGCTAACGCAGCCTGATGAGGGGCTGCGAGGGCTGCCCGGCGGGCAATGGATCGAGCACGCCTTTGCGGCTGCCGCCCAGATCGACGACTGCCGGCTCGTCGTCAAGCTGCATCCGCGCGACACGCGCGCCTCGGCATACGCGGCGCTGGCCGCCAGGACGGGCGCCGACGCGCGCATCGTGTCCCACGCCGAGGCGAAGCTGCCTGAGCTGTGGCCCCTGTGCGACGCCGTGGTTATCGGGTACTCCACGGCGGCTTTCGAGGCCATCATCCACGGCAAGCCCGTCGTGAGCATCAATCTCATGGGCGAGGAGGACTGCTACCCCTTCGCCGCGAGCGGCGCGGCCCTCGCCGCCCGCCGGGCGAGCGAGGTCCTCCCGGCGCTGCGGAGCGCGCTCACCGACGAGCCGACGCGGCGCCGGCTGGCACAGCAGCGCGAGGAGTTCCTCCGGCGCCATGTGGGCCCGCTCGACGGGCAAGCTGCCAAGCGGATGGCCGCCATCATCGTGGACATGGCCCGCCGGCGAATCGGCGAGAAATCGGGTGCAACGCTGCGGCCGTT
Organism: Armatimonadota bacterium; assembly: GCA_050114035.1. Classification (GTDB taxonomy): domain Bacteria; phylum Armatimonadota; class Zipacnadia; order JAUWAU01; family JAUWAU01; genus JAUWAU01. The sequence goes on from JASFTE010000694.1 coordinate 1,678, forward strand.
CGATGCGTATTAGCATTGGAGTGAGAGACGTGCCTGGCAGGCCCGTGGGCGCGGAACACAAGGGAACGTTCGACGATGAGTACGGCGAGTTCCTCGAGGGGCTCTTCCGCGATCATAGCGTTCCCGGGGCCGACGTGTACGATCCGTATCTGGCGGCGCTGCGGATTCGCAGCGGTGACGCCGCGCTCGATCTGGGGGCGGGCACCGGGAGGCTGCTCCCAAGCATAGAGCGCTGCACGGACAGGCCCGTGGCGCTGGACCTCTCAGAGGCCCTGCTGCGGCGCGCGCAGAGGGACCATCCCGGCACGCCGCTGATCGCCGGTGACGCGTGTCTGCTGCCCTTCGCATCCCGGGCGTTCGATCATGTGATCACGTGGGGAGTCTGGGAGAACGTCCCGACGCCGGGGCCCGCGATCCGGGAGGTCGGGCGCGTGCTGCGCCCCGGGGGGCAGTGGCTCGTCTCGGGGAAGAACCTGATGCACTGGAGCTCGGTCAAGCTGGCATACTACCGGCGGAAGCGGGCGGCGCTGCGGCGGCTGTGGCCCGAGGGCGCGCCACGCCCGCTGGCGCGGCGACTGCTGCCCATGCGCATCGTCGAGAAGCTGGACAACCTGTGGCCGGATCGCGATGTCCCACAGTACCCTACGTTCTTCCCGGCTTTCCGACGGCAACTGCGGGCGTCCGGACTCGCCCTCACTCGGCTAGATCAGTTCTCGGGCGCCGCGCTCAGCGAGGACGAACGGCTGCCGCAGAGCGCGCGGTCCTCGTACTACTTCGTGGCCATCGCCCGAAAGCAGTAGCGGGCCTCGCGCGCGAATGTGGGGGCTTTTCCCTGCAGGTGGCAGTACCTGCCAGGCCGGCGCCCCGGAGCAGGGGGCAGCGCACGGAAGCGGCAGGCAAAACCATTGCAGTGATGGTATGAGGCTATCTTCTGAGAGAAGGGACGCGTTGAGATGAACCTGCGCAGGAGTGCTGTGATGCTGGCTGTCGTGGTGCTGTCGGTCGTCCCGGCCGTCGCGCAAGACCAATACGCGCTGCAGATGAAGTACACCGTTGGCGAGCAGCGGCCTATGCGCGTCATGCTCACGGGCATTGGCTCGCTGGCCGTGGATGCGCCGGGCGCTCCCAACAAGCCCTCTGATCTGTGGATGAACGCCACGGTCGAGCTGTCCCAGGAGACCAAGGCAGTGGATGCGCGGGGGGTCGCCGACGTGGAGTGGAGGCTCGGATCGCTGGATGCCGAGCTCCAGGTAATGGGCATGCGGCAGCACTTCACGGTGGAGGACGGTCACCTCCAGATGATGGTGAACGACCAACTCGTCTTCGACAGCCTCGACCCGGAGCAGGCCAAGCAGAACCCGATGTTCGCTCTCCTCGGCCAGGGCTTCCTCATCAAGCAGGACGCGACGGGCAAGGTCGTCGGCATGCCGCAGTTCGAGCTTCTTCTGGCCATGGCGATGCCGGGGACGGATCTCAAGGCCGCATTCGAGCAAAGCACCGGCCCGCTGCCCCCGGGCCCGGTGAGGGTGGGCGACACGTGGGAGGAGCGACAGGTGTGGCCCTATGGCGTCCCAGAGGGGATGGAGCGGCCGGTCTT
>JASFTE010000695.1:0-3273 GCA_050114035.1 Armatimonadota bacterium
TGGCCGGCCCGCGGCGGTCCGGCGGTAGTGGACGGGATCGTCTACTGGGGCGCGGGAATCTGGCCTTCGGAGGGCATCTATCTCTACGCGGTCGATGCCATGACCGGCGAGGTGCTCTGGTGCAACGACAGCGCCGGGGGCATGTACATGCCGCAGCCCCACGGCGGTGCGGACGCCAGGAGCGGGGTGTCCATACAGGGCTACGTGGTCGCCAGCGGGGATCGCCTCATCGTCCCCACGGGGCGGGCGGTGCCGGCGGCCTTCAGGAGGGACACCGGCGAGTTCCTCTACTTCCACCTGCAGCAATATGGCAAGGCAGGAGGCTCGGACGTCGCCGCAACGGATGCGGCGCACTTCATCCGCGGGCACATGTTCGACGGCGCCGGCGGCAAGCTCATCAGCCGATTCGGCGCCTCGCCATCCGCCATGGCCGTGGCGCCATCCACGATCGTCTACGCACCCGGCGAGCAGATCCACGCCCTGGATCGCGGGAACATGTGGACCCGGAAGCAGTCCGTGGACGCCGAGGGCCAGAAGACCACCACCACGACGCTCGCCGCCCCCCGACGCTCGATCAAGAGCCCCGTCACGCCCGTGCGCTGTCTCATCGTGGCCGGGGATGCGGTCGCCGTTGGTGGCAGTGGCCGCGTCGGCGTGTGCAACATGACGACGAAGAAGGTGCTGCTGGACGCGGAGGTCGATGGGGAGCCACTAGGGTTGGCCGCGTCTGGCGGCCGCCTGTTCGTCAGCACTGACACCGGGGCCATCCACTGCTTCGGGCGTGCCGGCGCCGCGCCCGCGAACGCCACCCCGGATTCTCCCGGCCCCCACTCGGCTGAGAGCGATGTGCACGCGGCGGCCGCCGAGGAGATCGTCCGTCTCACGGGCGCCACGGAAGGCTACTGTCTCGACCTCGGGTGCGGGGACGGATCACTCGCCCTCGCCCTGGCGAGGCGAACGCAGCTTCGCATCTACGCCGTGGACGACGATCCCGCCAACGTCGCCCTCGCTCGTCGTCGGCTCGAGGCGGCCGGCCTCTACGGCGTCCGAGCCACGGTCCATCAACGCGATCCGGGGCACACAGCATACCCCAACTACTTCGCCAACCTCGTCGTCTCTGGCCGCTCCGTGGCGGGCGGCGCCGGTGCAGTGCCGATGGACGAGGTGACCAGGATGCTCCGCCCCTTCGGCGGCACGGCGTGCCTCGGCAAGCCAGGGGCCATGCAAACCACTGCCCGGGGCGATCTTGCCGGCGCGGGCACATGGACGCACCAGTACTGCGATCCCGCCAACACGAGCTGCTCCACGGACACGATTGTCCGAGGCCCTCTGGGCGTGCTGTGGTTCACCGACCTCAACTTCCAGATGCCCAGCCGCCACGGCCGCGGACCGGCGCCCCTGTTCGACAACGGACGGCTGTTCGTCGAGGGTGTCAACGCACTGCGCTGCGTGGACGCCTACAATGGCCGCTCCGTGTGGGAGTATCCCCTGCCGGGCATCCTCCGGACCTACGACGGGGAGCACCTGATGGGCACATCGGGCACGAGCAGCAACTTCTGCCTCGGCGAGGGCGCCCTGTTCCTCCGCACCGAGGGCAAGTGCCTGCGCATCGACCCCGCCACCGGGGAGCTGCTCGGTACGCTGCCCGCTCCCGCCGGTGGCGACGGCAAGCCCGGCACCTGGGGCATGATCATCTGCGTGGGGGACACGCTCATCGGCACGCTGGCGAACACGGCACACCTGGTCTCGTATCGCTACGGCAAGGGCGACATGAACCTGCAGTGGACCGAGTCCGGCCTCCTGTTCGCCATGGACGCCACATCGGGGAGGCCGCGTTGGACATGGCAGCCCGAGCACTCCATCCGCCACAACGCTGTCGCCGTCGGCAGCGGCCGTGTCTACGTCATAGATCGGCCCATGGCGGAGTCGGACCGCGAGCGGGAGGTGCGGCGCGGCATCCCGGATGAGGGGGCCTCTCATCCGGACGGGACTCTCGTCGCGCTCGACCTCAGTGACGGCAGCGTCGTCTGGAGCAACGACGAGAGCATCTACGGCACGCTCCTCGCCCTGAGCGAGCAGCACAACACGCTCCTCATGTGCTACCAGGACTGGCGCTTCAAGCTCGCCTCAGAGGTCGGCGGACGCATGACCGCCTTCGATGCCTCCACGGGCAGGCGACGCTGGGAGGCCGAGGCCAGCTACGTCACCCGGCCGGTCATCAGAGGCCGCACCATATACATGCAGCCCGGCGCCTGGGACCTGTTGACCGGCGAGCAGCAAGACTACGAGTTCCGGCGCACCTACGGGTGCGGGATCCTTGCGGGATCGGTGCACCTCAGCGTCTTCCGCTCCGGCACGTTCGGCTACACCGACTTCCTGCATCCCCACGGTACCGAGAACTACGGCGGCATCCGGCCCGGGTGCTGGATCAACGCCATTCCGGCAGGCGGACTCGTCCTGATGCCTGACGCCACCGACCGCTGCTCCTGCAGCTACCTGATCAAGAGCTCGATAGCGCTGCAGCCATGGGGCGTGCGCCCCCCGGCCATCTCGCCCAACGGCGCCGCGGCTCGCGATGCCGTGCAGGTCGCACTGGCCGCCGACGCGCCGGGGGCGACGATCCGCTACACCCTCGACGGCTCCTCGCCCATGGAGACCTCCCCACGGTACACCACCCCGGTCACGGTGGCGGAGACCTCCACGCTTCGGGCACGGGCGTTCGTGCGGGGCCAGCCGCCAAGTGAAGTGACCGAGGCCTCCTTCACCATCGATCCGGGTATAGTGTCGCTCGGCGGCCCCGACTGGCGCGTCCACGACTCCCCCGGCGCCAGCCCGCCGGCAAGCAACTGGGAGGTCAGCGACGGCGTCGCCACCGAGCTTTCGAACCACTTCAAGGGCGAGGCCGGAAACAGTGATCCGCTCGTGGCACGCCCCGGCACGTACCGCAGCTACGCGCCCGGGCGGGATCTGACCGATGGCGAGCTCTCACTCGAGCTCTCGTCGGCCGACAACGACGGCATCGGCGTGGCCTTCCGCTTCGGGGGGCCTGGGCGGCACTACGAGTGGGCCATGGACGCCCAGCGCGGCTACCACCGCTTGGCCTGCAAGGACGGCGACTCCTTCCGCGTGCTGGCCCGCAACACGGGTGGATACCAGGCCAACCGCTGGTACAGCCTGCGCATCGTGCTGGCCGGCCCGAGGATCACCGTCTACCTGGACGGCGAGAAGGACCTCGAGGCCACCGACGACACGCTCGGCAAGGGCACATTCGCG
>JASFTE010000696.1:0-3264 GCA_050114035.1 Armatimonadota bacterium
CCTCCCATCGGAACACCTCCGCCCAGTGGTCCTTCTTCTCCCCTCAATGCAGGAAGCCTTTGGGCCATCAATGCCGGATTGGGGGGACACGCCTGTGGAAGGTCACGCACCGCTCGCTCCCGAATGACGTTCGTTGCCCGGTGCCGCGCCGATTGGCGGCCGGGTGCCCTGGGCCAGAACCTCTCCGCACCAAGGTGTGATGGGCATGCCCGAAACGATCAGCGACGACGATGCGGCACGGATGCGGGAGGAGATCGACGCGGCGCTTCGGGAGGGGACAGCGGAAAACGATCCGGTGATCATGATTCTCGTGAGCCCCGCGCTCATCAAGGACTTCCACCGGCTCTGGAACGAGTGGGACCTGCACGTCGAGCTCCGGGGCAAGACCGTCCGCGCCGCGGAATTCATCACCATTGCCGAGAGCGATCGGCCGCTGGACGACGAGCGCTATATGCTCGTCACGCGCAGCGAGAACGAGCAGAACTTCCTGCTCCAGCACTACGGCCCGTTTCTGGTCACTATGCGGCGGTCGCCGGTGCAGGTGACGGTGGACGACCTCCGCCAGCTCTACATCCAGGAGCGCCTGCAGCAGTTCCGCCGCGAAGAGGAACAGGACGGGCAGTAGCCCCGCCCCAGCGTGACGGCACACCTCAAAGACCGCCCCCACCAGGAAGGAGCGCTTGCATGTCCAGCCAGGAGAGACGCAGCCTTGAGGACGACTGGGGCTCTGCGGAGGTGACCCCCCGGCGCAACATCCCTGCCGGGCGGACGGGGACGTGGGAGATCACCTACCGGGCCGGGCCCAACGGCATCGCCGTCGGCGGGAGCCTGCGGGTCGTCCCGCCGCACCAGGGAAACGTCATCTGGGACATGGGCAAGGTGAGCGCCTACGCGGAGCGGCCGGGGATCTTCCTGGAGGTCCTCACGGAGAACGAGCACCCGCGGACATATCATCACTCCCACTACCCGGCCATCACGGTGGTCGTGTACGGGCGCCCGCTGGAGGCCGGGGAGACCATCCGCGTGGTCATGGGCGAGACGGGAGGCTACTCGAGCGGCCGGTTCCTCCACGCCCGGGCGCAGGACCATGCGACGACGCTGCCCTTCCTGGTGTGCGTCGATCCCATCGGGAACGCGCGCTTCTCCGTCGAGCGGCACCGGGACGGCATGTACCGTCCGGTGTCGGGCGAGCTGACCGTGCAGGTGGTTGCCGACGCGCCGCATCGGTTCCGCGTCTCGCTGCGCCATCCGCCGGCCGCGGGCCAGCCGGCGAGGGCCGTGCTCTGCGTGGAGGATCGCTACGAGAACGTGGTGCGCGACTTCGCCGGCACGGTGGAGTTCCGCGCGACGCATCCTGTGCCTGACCTGCCGGAGTCGGTGGAGCTATCGCCCGACAACTCAGGGCACGCCGCGTTCACCTTCGAGTGCCCGTCGCTCGAAGAGCCCCTGTACGTCACCGCATTCGACGCCGCCCATGAGCTCATCGGCACCAGCAACCCCCTGCAGCCCGGCTTCCACGGCGAGTACACCGCCTACTTCGGCGACCCGCACGTCATGACGGGAGAGGGCCGCGAGGACAAGTGGGGGATGCTCGGCGGCACGGAGGAGGCGATCCTCTACGCCCGGGACGACCGCGGGCTCGACTTCACCTCGGTGACCAATCCCGGGGGGCCCCGGGAGACCGACCGGGAGCTGTTCGCGAAGTACAACGCGCCGCACGAATTCGTCACCATGCCCGCGGGCGAGCGCGGGTTCCGCACGGGGCACAAGAACATCTACCTGCTCGACGAGCACGAGGAGCTGCCGCCCAGCACGCGCGATGTTCGCGACCTGTTCGCCGGCCTCGAGGGCAAGCAGGCCATGGTCATCTCGCACCACACGAACACGCCCTCCGAGACCGACCGCTACGCCGCCTGGGGCCCGCAGGATCTGTCCACCATCGACCCGCGGTGGGAGCGGGTCATCGAGATCTGCCAGAACCGGGGATCGTTCGAGCGCGACGAGGTTGGCTCCGAGGGCGTGCACTTCGGCGGCTTTGGCTCGTCCGTCCAGGACGCCCTCGCCCGGGGGCTGCGCCTTGGGTTCGTGGGCGGCACGGACAACCACCGGGCGCGGCCGGGCTCGAAGCGCAGCAACCAATCCGGCCTCGACGCCGACGAGTTCCTCACGGGCGGCATCACGTGCGTGTTGACCAAGGAGCTGACGCGCGAGGCCATCTGGGAGGCCATCTGGGACCGGCGGTGCTACGCCACCACGAGCGTGCGGATTCTCCTGGACTTCCGCGTGAATGGGGAGCTCATGGGGCGCGAGCTGGACTGCAGCGCCGACGCGCACCGCGGCCCGCGGACGATCACCGTGCGCGCGGCCGGCACCACGGAGGTCGAGCGCGCCGTCATCGTCCGCAACGGAGTGGATGTGCACACGGAGGGCGGCGACGGGCGGCTGCTGGAGTTCGAGTGGGTGGACGAAGCGGCGCTCGAGGACGTGCTCACGCCTGACGGCCGGTGGGTCTACTACTACGTCCGCCTCGTGCAGCGCGACGGCAACATGGCCTGGGCCAGCCCGGTGTGGCTGGCCTGAGCTCCCCGCCAAAGCGAAGGACCCCTCCGCACATGGGAGAGGTCCTGGCATAACACTCGGAATGAGTGTCCGCGCGAGCTACCCGGCCGTATAGAACGGCCGCTCATACTTGGCGAACCAGTCCGCCGGCTCGTTGAGGTACTGCAGCGTCTCATCGAGCAGCTTGTAGTGGTCGTCCTCCTCCGTCGCCATGAACTCGCAGAAGGCCTTCGCCGACTCATCTTCCGTCTTGGCGCCCATGTCCCTGTACATCTCGTAGGACTTCCTCTCGAACTCGAGAGCCTTCTGGTACGCCGATGAATCGTCGGCGGCTTCGGCGACGGTCGCATCCAGCGTCTTGGCCGCATCGCTGAAGATGGTGGCGATGCGCTTCGGCAGGTCCGGGCGCTCCGGCAGGCTGCTCGCGTCCGGCACTCCGCCCTCGGCGCGGAAGGCATCGTGGTACTTCTGGATCACCTCGATGTGCACCACCTCGGCGGCGGCGAGCCCCTCGAAAGTGGCCTTGGCCAGCGCCGACCCGCTCTTTGCGGCGGCGTCCACGTAGAATCTATAGCCGTCGTGCTCCGTCTTCAGCGCGAGCTGGAGGAACTCCACATACTCCTCACTACCTTCGCTCACGGTGTGCACCTCCTGTGTAGTGCCGTCTGGCGACCTCGGTGAGTGCAATGGGATCGGGTGTCGTCG
>JASFTE010000697.1:0-3251 GCA_050114035.1 Armatimonadota bacterium
ACCTGGTGGCGCCAGACCAGGTCCAGCATGGCCCGCCCACCGGTCTCCGTCGCCATCATGCTGCTGAGCGCCGCCGTGCCGATATCCTGACCGTTGACGATGACGAAGAGGAACCCGCTGTGGTACCAGTTGGCGCTGGTGGGCCGAGGCATTCCGATGTAGCCCTCGACGGGAATCGCCTTGCTCGGATCCGCCTCGTCAACGGCGGCCGTGTACTTGATGGTGTACGGGATCGTCCCCATGTCGAAGCCCGCGTCGCGGCTTCGCTGGGTCTTCCCACGCATATCCTCCCGCTGCAGCGTCCGGCTCTGCCACTGGCCGAGGGTAACCACAGCGGCGTCGGACGCCGACTGGTCTCCGGCCCATGCGGGTGTCCGTGTCGCCGAAAGCGCGATGAGGAGGATGGAACTGGCCATGCCACACGAGGCGCGCATGCGGTGCCGTCACCTCCAGGCCATGCCTGCCGGGCGCTCGGATCCGACCGCCCGGTCACTTGCCTCTCGTTCCCCGTCGCGGCTTTAGCACCTGGCCCAGAAACCTCGCCGTATGCGATCCGTTCTTGCTCCCCGCCACCTCTTCCGGCGAGCCCGTGGCGACTACGCGGCCTCCGCCGGCGCCGCCCTCCGGACCCAGGTCAATGATGTAGTCCGCCTCGGCGATCACATCCAGGTTATGCTCGACGACCACCACCGTGTCGCCCCGGTCAACGAGCCGATGCAGCACGGTTATGAGGTCCAGCACGTCGGCCGTGTGCAGGCCGGTTGTGGGCTCCTCGAGCACGTAGAGTGTCCGCTGGGCGCCGGCCTTGGCGAGCTCGGCCACCAGCTTGATCCGCTGCGCCTCGCCGCCCGACAGTGTCGGGCTCGTCTGCCCCAGCGTCAGGTAGCCGAGGCCGATATCCCGCAGCATCTCCAGTCGGGAGTGCAGCCGCGGGATGGCGTCGAAGAACTCCGCCGCCTCCTCGACGGTCATCGCCAGCACGTCCGCGATGCTCTTCCCCTTGAAAGTGACCGCGAGCGTGTCGGCATTGTACCGCCGCCCCTGGCACTCGTCGCACGTCTCATACACGTCGGGGAGGAAGTTCATGCGGATCGTGAGCCGCCCCTGCCCGGCGCAGTTGCTGCATCGGCCGCGGCGCACGTTGAACGAGAACCGGCTCGGCCCGTAGCCCCGGACGCGGGCCTCCGGCGTGAGCGCAAACACCTGCCGCAGCTCGTCCATCACCTTGACGTACGTGGCCACGGTGGAGCGGGGCGTTCTGCCTATGGGCGACTGGTCCACCTGCAGCGCCCGGTCGAGGGCCTCGTGGCCGCGCATGTCCCGATGCCTGCCTGCCGTGACGTCGGCCTTTGACAGCCGCGACCGCAGCCCCATGTAGAGCACGTCGGTGACGAGCGTGCTCTTGCCGGAGCCCGAGACGCCGGTGACGCACGTGAGCGTGCCCAGGGGGATGTCCGCGGTGATGTTCTTGAGGTTGTGCTCGCGCGCGCCAATGATGCGCAGGCGGCCGTTGACGCCGATCTCTCGTCGTTGCTCACGCCACGGATGTCTCAGCGGCGACTTGAGGCAGCGACCGGTGACCGAGCGAGGGCGGCGCTGCAGCTGCGCGGGCGTTCCCGTGGTCACCACCCGCCCGCCCTTGACGCCCGCCCCCGGCCCGAGGTCGATCACATGGTCCGCGCTCCGGATGGTGTGCTCATCGTGCTCCACCACCACCACGGTGTTCCCCTGATCGCGGAGCGTGCAGAGGGTGTCCACCAGCAGCCGCCCATCCCGCGGATGTAGCCCGATGGTAGGCTCGTCCACGACGTAGCAGACGCCGCGAAGGGTGGAGCCGAGCTGCGCGGCGAGCCGAATGCGCTGCGCCTCGCCGCCGGCGAGCGTGTCGCCGGACCGATCCAGCGTCAGGTACGACAGCCCCAGCCGCATGAGAAACTGCAGCCTGCTGCGGATCTCCGCCACCAGCGGCCGGGCGACATCGCGCTGCCGCGCCGGATAGCGCAGCGTGCCGAGGGCCGCATCGAGCCCCTCGACGGTGAGCGCCGTGAGCTGGTCAATCGTGCGCGTACTCACGCGGAAGCTCAGCGACTCCCGCTTGAGCCGCAGCCCTTTGCACGCCGGGCACGTCCGCCGCCGGCCGTCGGCCGATTCGTCGCGGCGGAGCACCCCCAGCCCGCCGCACCGCGCACACGCCCCGTGCGGGCTGTTGAACGAGAACATCCGCGGATCGGGCTCAGCGAAGCTCCGCCCGCAGTCGGGGCAGGCGCGCTCGGTGCTGTAGATGACGTTGCGGCGCTTCCGTGAGGACGCGATAAGCACTCCATCGCCCGCGTCAAGGGCGCGGAGCATGAGGTCGCGGGCCTTGCGAGCCGCGCGGCGGGTGACATACAGCGTGCCCACCAGGGCCTCGATGTTGTGCTCCCGGTAGCGGTCCAGGCGCGGGATCGGGCTCACGCGCCGGCGCCGCCCATCGACCCGCAGCAGTCGGAAGCCCTTCTTCTCGGCCCATTCGAACACTTCGGTGTGGTAGCCCTTGCGCGACTGTATCAGGGGCGCCAGGAACGTCGTCCGTGCGCCGCGGTGATCGGCCAGAAGCCGGTTGAGTATCTGGGTGGGCGACTGCGGCTGGATGCGAACGCTGCAGTCCGGGCAGTACTGCGCCCCGAGCCGCGCAAAGAGCAGCCGCAGGAAGTGATAGATCTCGGTCAGCGTCGCCACGGTGGACTTCCGGCCGCCGCGGCTGATCCGCTGCTCGACGGCCACTGCGGGCGGGATGCCCGAGACCAGGTCCACCTCGGGCCGCGGGAGCTGCGATATGTACTGCCGGGCATAGGCCGAGACGCTGTCCAGGTACCGCCGCTGTCCCTCCGCGAACAGAATGTCAAATGCCAGCGTGGACTTCCCCGAGCCGCTCACGCCGGTGACGGCCACCAGCTTCTCGCGGGGGATCTTCACGTTGATGGACTTGAGGTTGTGTTGACGGGCCGCCGTGACCCGGATGGCCCCGTCCCGGGACCCACGCCCTCTCCTCGTCCCCCGCCGCACGCGGGCGCGCTTCGCCCCGCGGACCCCGAGCGCCGCGCGCAGATGCCTGCCCGTGTGCGACTCGGCGCACTCGGCGACGGCCTCCGGCGTGCCCTCGCAGACGATGCGCCCGCCCTCATCGCCGCCCTCCGGCCCCAGGTCAATGACGTGGTCGGCGCACTTGATCACGTCCAGGTTGTTCTCGATGACGACGACGGAGTGCCCCG
>JASFTE010000698.1:0-3247 GCA_050114035.1 Armatimonadota bacterium
CGACGGGCCCGTGGCGCTGCACGTGGGCCAGCCGCCGCCCGCCAGGCCCATCGAGCGCTCGACCCTCATGCGACCGATACCCAGCATGGTGGAGACCCATCGCCAGCCGGCCCGCCCTGCGGTCCCCGTGGAGCAGTCGGGCGCCGGCACGGGGCTTACCGGGCACTACTTCACTGATGCCGCCTTGACACAGGAGAAGCTGACTCGCCTGGACCCGGTGACCGACTTCCACTGGGATGGGAAGTCCCCGGCTCAGGGCGTCGACGGCGAGCGCTTCAGCGTCCGCTGGCGAGGGCGCATCGAGGCTCCCGCGGACGGGGAGTACACCTTCATCGCGACGGCCAACGACGGCGTCCGCGTGTGGATCGATGGCAGGTTAGTCTGCCTCGACTGGAGTCAGCACCGGGCGCGGGAGGCCCGCGGCACGACCACACTCAAGGGTGGCATGCTGTACGACATCGTTGTCGAGTACTTCCAGGAGGGGAAGACCTCCGAGTTGACGCTGCACTGGGAGCCGCCCGGCGGGGAGCGCGAGGTCGTGCCGACGAGCGTGCTGTACGCGCACTGAGGCAGTCGTCGTATTGGGTAGCGACCCTCAGAAACCGCGAAGATCCCTCTTCTGGCGTTGGGGCCATGGATCTGCTCGTTTGCCGCCGAGCCACAGGTGCCCGGCTGGGGCAACGACCCAAGGCCCGGAATCTCCCGGGTAGATGACGCTTGGGAGACGGCCAATCAAGAGTCGAGCGCTGCAAGGTAGGCCCAATGACTCCGGAGATCTGCCCCGGCTGCGATGGCGCGGAGTTCCGCTCCCTCAAGGTGCGGGCGCGCGAGGTGACGATAAAGGTCTGCGTGGGATGTGGTCTGCACATCAACACCGGCGGGGTAGGCGCAGCGCGGGCAGCACGCGAGGGGACCTACGAGGGCGCCTACCACGGGCGTCAGGAGCGCTACGCGCGCCGCAAGCTGCGGAGTGCGACGTTCCGGATGAGACTCATCGAGGGCCTCATGGCACCCGGCAAGCTACTCGACATCGGCTGTTCCGTGGGGCACTTCGTGCAAGCGGCAGGCAGGAGCGGTTGGGATGCGTGGGGAGTAGACATAAGCCAATACGCTGTTGGCGTCTGCCGCCAGCGGGGGCTGCAAGCCAAGATCGGCGATATGCGGCGCCTCGATTTCCCCGACGACACCTTCGATGTCGTGAACCTGCGCCACGTGCTCGAGCACGATTGGGAGTTGCGGGCGTGCCTTGCGGAGATCAGACGAGTGCTGAAGACGGGCGGGCTGCTGGTGCTCGAAGTGCCCTGTGTCGATTGCTGGCAAGTACGTATCCTCCGAGGGAAGCGAAGCAAGTTCTGGAGGCCGGTGCACTGCTACTTCTTTTCCGGCAAATCGGTTCGCAGCATCATGGCTCGCGCTGGCTATGATGAAGTGCGCATGCCCCTCTACGGCCGGGCGGCATTGTCGGGAGGCGTCGGCGAGTCGCTGCGCTTCCTCGCCTGGCGCACCGCCAAGCTCCTCAAGGGGCTTGTGGGCGTGTCTTCGGCGCACGTCAGCGTCTGGCGGAAGCCGGCGCCGGTGTGCGATAGGCAGTAGACGATCAGCGAGAGCCCGAGCGCGACGAGCAATGCCGAGATTTGCTCGATGGCCTCCGGCAGCGTGTCGCTGGGCCTCAGATGAGATGTGACACCGGGTGAGCCAGCTCGCGCGGACGGGAGATGTCGCGCCGAGGAGTGGGCTGCATCGAGATCCGTGAGGCGCTCACTTGGCCGTCGCCGCCACGCTGCAGGCGGCGGCCGTCTTGAGGTGCGGCCGCAGCGCGTAGAACGGGAAGAACCCCGCGCACGAGAGGCCCTCCTCCTGCACGGCGCGGAGATGCCGCGCGATGACTGCATCCGCGTGGGCGTGTGATGGGTAGGCGCGCTGGATGTAGCTCACGCCGAGCATGGGGTAGATGCGGCTCGCGTCGCCGCCCAGCTCCCGGTCGGCGACGATGCGCAGTCCGCAGCACTGGGCGCGGAAGAACGGCGTGCTCGGCGTGTACATGCCCACGGCCACGAAGTCCATGATGCCCTCCCGCAGCCAGCGCGGCCAGTCCTGCCCCGCCCGGTCCTTGTCGGGCCCGAAGCGCCCCCAGACGTAGCCCGTGAACTTCGCGTCTGCCCGGGCCCCCCGCACCGTCCGCGCGAGCTCGCCCATGTACTCCGTGATGCTGTCGCGCTTCCAGTTGACCCAGTCGGAATCGTACGTGTCCACATCCCTTATCTGCTTGCCGTACCTCGCCTCGAAGCCCTTCGCGCACAGCGGGCAGAAGCAGCCGCTGCCCGGGCGGCAGTGGTCGAGGGACACCCCGGCCACGTCGTAGCGCGTGACGATCTCGGCCATGAGCGAGGCGTGGTACTCCCGCACCCCCGGGTTCGTGTAGCAGTACCACCCATTCGGCTTCCCGTTGCGATCCAGCGCCGCCCAATCCGGGTGCGCCTCCAGGTCGCTCTCCTGCGCGATCCCCACCTCGTACGCGGCGTAGATCGCCACGCCCTGCCTGCGGCCCTCCGCGACGGCCGCCTCCATTCTGTCCCACTCGGGTCTCGTGTTCGGCGCGATGCGGCTCGGGTACGTGGTTTCCTTGGACGTGCGCGCGTGGACGAGGAGCTTCGTAACTCCCGCGGCCCTCGCATCGGCCACCAGCTGCCGCATGCTCTCCGGGCCGTGGCTTGCCCCGGGCGCCAACGAGTACGTCGGATAGCCCCAGCCGAGCAGGTCGAGGGCTGGCAGCGCGGGGGAGATAGCTGCTGGCGCCGGGGCCACTGGCATCGTTGCGGTGATGACCCGTCTCTCAAATCCCGCTGGCCTCGCGAGCCCCATGTCCCCACGCACCACCACGGACTCGGGCATCTCACCCGGGAACCGAGCCAGGTACTCGCCCGTCGGGACGCCGTCCACCGCGGTCTCCCGGTGCGCCCACATGGACCTGCCGGCGGCCTCGACCCGCAGCCTCAGCCCGTACAGCGGAACGCTGTTGCCGCCCGCATCCACGAGTCGCGGCCGGATTCTCACCGCGCCGGCATCGCCGCGTGCGGAGACCGAGAGACGATACGATCTTAGGTCTGCGAGCGAGAACGGCGCGGCCACGCCGCTGGGACAGAGGAACCGGCTCAGACGCGTCGCCTCCACCGTGTCCCAGTAGTCATACACCCGCCCCGTCCTGGCATCGCGGTACGGCGCCCCCTCCGCCTTCTCAGTGCCGTAC
>JASFTE010000699.1:0-3240 GCA_050114035.1 Armatimonadota bacterium
TCGTCTGCGGCATTGGCGACAAGTTCCATCGCCCGCTGGAGCGGTACCGGCTGAGCGTGCGCGGGGCGCCCACCTACGGCGGCCGCGTGTTCCTGTGTCCGGGCGCATCGGACGGCGCCGCACTCCAGGCGCTGCACGCGTCGCTGCCGCCGGAGTATGCCTCTCGCGACACGGACGGCGATGGCGTGGCCGACCGGGCGGAGCTGGCGGCCCGGACGAATCCACTGGTCGCCGACACCGACGCCGACGGGCTGAGCGACGGCGCCGACCCGGAGCCGCGAGATCCCGATAGGCCGGAGCCGCGGCGACCGGCCTTCGAAGAAGTGCCCGCAAGACAGACAAGCGGGACGAGCTGGGTGTGGGTGGAGGCCGAGCATGCGGCCAGCGTCAACTGGGAGCGCAACGTCGATGCTGCCAAGCCCGGCACGACCTCCGGCGGCAAGTGCCTCGGCGGCTTCCGCCAGGCCGGCGAGACGGCGGCCTACGTGGTCGATCTGCCCGCGGACCTGCCGGAGGCCTGCCTGCATCTGCGCTTCGCCCGGCAGATGAGTGGCGGCAGGCTGCGAATCACGGCGGACGAGGAGCGCGCGGCGCGCGGTGCGACCTTCAGCCTGCCGCACACCGGCGGCTGGGGGACGGCGATGGGGCACTGGCAGGCGGCGAAGGCCCCTATCGGCCCTCTGACGGCGGGGAAGCACCTGCTGCAGCTCACGGCCCAGGGCGCGGCCAACGCCAACCTCGACGGCTTCTACGTCGGCGCCGCTGACCTCGCGCCGTCAATGCAACTCAATCCGGACGGGGCCCTGCGTCATCCGGACCGATGACCCTCGCTCGGCACTACTCGCTCTCCCCGCCCTCATCGGAGGCCTGCTGCGTCTGCAGGTTCACCTTCCACGAGAGCCCTTCGCGCACTACTGCCCAGTCAATATCCCAACTCCCCTGGACTCCCTCGATCGTCAGCGCGGTCTTCACCGTGCCGCTGCTGAAGCCCGCGTCCACGCTCTTGATCGTGAACTTGCAGCCCTGCGGCACGCCGATCTGCGCGGCGACCGCCCCGATCTCGCCTTCACTCGCGTCCTTCCCCGGCAGCAGTTGCGCCGACCCCTTCGTAACGTGGCTCCTCATCCCCGCGAAGTCCTGCTTCGTTGCGCTGGCCAGGAAGGCGTCCACCACCTTACCGGGCCCGATGCGCGTATGGTAATGCCACGCCGCGAAGAAGCCCCCGGCCAGTACGAGCAGAAGCGCGATCCTGACGATGAGACCGCCGATGTTCGACTTCCCCGCGACCCTCTGGTGCGTAGCCGTGGGGCTGGCCGTGGGCGCGCGGTAGCCGTCCGGGATGCCCGGCCGGATCGGTGCAGCGCCGGGAGGGCCTCCCGAAGGCGGAGCCGGGCCCGCGGGCGGTGGCTGCGCTCCCGGAGCTGCGCCGGGCGGAGGCGCTACCGGCGGCGCGATGGCACCGGGAGCCTGCGGTGTCGCCGGAGGGGCGCCGGCAGGAGGCGCTGCCGGACCAGGAGGGGGCCCTGCGGCCGGTGGCGGCGCTCCGGGCGCTGCGCCGGGCGGAGGCGCCGCGGGTGGCGCGATGGGACCGGGAGCCTGCGGTGCCGCCGGCGTCGGGCCAACAGGAGGCGCCGCTGGGCCTGAAGGCGGGCCGGCAGCCGGCGGTTGCGCGCCGGGAGCTGCTGCGGGCGCAGGCCCCGCGGGTGGCGCGACTGGACCGGGAGCCTGGGATGGCTCCGGCGGCGGCCCCGGCGCAGCCGGTGGCGCGGGAGCGCCCGGCTGTGGCGCCGCAGCGAGCGCCGCCTTGCACTGGACACACTGAGTAGATCCGGGCGGGTTGTCCGCGCCGCACGTCGGACACTTCATGGAAGACCCTCCTGGGCACCGGGCACGTATTGCCCAACACGCCTATGGAGTTGTTCGATCACCCCCCGGCATCACGGGGGCACTCGTTCACCGCAAGTCAAACGCGATTCAGCGGCCACCAGGATTCCCGCCGACTGGCGCCGCTGTTGCGCAGACGCGTCCATGGACCGCCGGCGCGGTCCGCACCGCAGGATTCTATCATACACGCCGACCATGTGCAACCCATGGGCCCCGTGGCCCATGGCAGGCAACCCAGATGTGGACAGTCACGGGGGCGATGTGGCATGATGTACTCGAAAAGCGGGCACAATACCATTGGGCGAGGAGCGCACACCGGCAGTGGCTGCGGGGCGGCCCATGCGACTGACGCGACGGAAGGTGTGCCCCTCCGAGCCGACGAACAAACAGCAGCGACGGCTGGGAACAGTGGGCCGTGCGACCAGTCGTGCGCGCCCTGCACAGATGCCATCGTCAACATGCGCTCATCCACTACTGCCTCGCCGCCGGGCGCGCAGAGAACGGTGATTGCAGCATGCTCACGGACGAGGTGGCCTTTCTGCGCGGCCACAAGACGGAGCTTGTCGAGCGCTGGGCGCGGCACGTAGAGCGCGCAGTGAGCCCCATGGTCTTCGCGGACGAGGAGTTCTTCCCGCGTGCTGCGCTGGAGCCGCTGCTCGACAGCATCATCATTGCCTTTGAGAGCAACCAGTACCGCGAGCTGAACCGGGCCTTCGATCGCCTCGTGGATCAGGGCTACCTGCACGGCATCGATATCCGCGACGCCAAGCAGCTCCTCTGCAGCTTCCCCCTCGTCGCCCAGGCCCTTCTGGATCAGCAGTACGCCGACGACGGCGGCTACCAGTGGATGACGCGCCAGTTGACCGCCGGCCGGGATTCGCTGAAGTCGGTATACGCCGAGCGGGTGTCGGCTCCGCTCGTGGCGGTGCTGGAGGAGCACCGGGCCGTCATTCTGCGCCGCTGGCAGGCCGAGCTCCCCACGCCCGCCGTCAGCCCCCACTTCGCCGTCGTGAGCCTCCAGGAGCGGCGCGAGTTCGTGGAGGCCACCCTCGACATCTACCTGCGGATGCTCGCCGGCGAGGAGGACAGACCGTGCGAGGCCGGGGCGGAGGAAGAGGAGCCGAAGACGCATCTGGGCAGATACCTCGCGCACGTGATCCCCTTCTTCAAGGAGCGGGGCTTCGCCATCTCGGACGTCATGGCCGCGATCACGCGCATGGAGATCATCGCCGAGCCCCTGCTCTATGCCGCCTATGAGGACGATGCAGCCGCCTACCGCAAGGCGAAGGCGGCCCTGCGCGAGGTGTGCGGCAGCCTGTCCTCGACCTTCGCCGAGGGCTACAACCAGGAGCTGAT
>JASFTE010000700.1:0-3239 GCA_050114035.1 Armatimonadota bacterium
GAGGTTGGCGAGATTGTAGTGGGCCTCGAAGTAGTCCGCCTTCAGCTCGATGGCGGCCTTGTAGCCCTCCTCCGCTGCCTCCATGTCGCCGGTGTCGAAGTGGGCATTCCCGAGATTGTTCTGCACAATCGGATCATTCGCATCGATCTCGGCGGCCCTCGCAAGGTACCGCACGGCCTCGTCGCTCTGCTTGAGCTGCAGGCACACGAAGCCGAGCCACGCGAGGCACGCCGGGCTCTCCGGGTCATCCTCGTACGCCTCGAGCAGCTCCGCCTTGGCCTGCTGCAACTGGCCCTCCTGCGCCAGTCGCGCCCCCGCCTGCACGTGCGTCTCCTGCGCCTGAAGGCCAACTGCGAGTATGAGCGTGGCCATCAGTGAGACTCCAATTCCTGCCGCCGTTGGTTGCTTCACTGTGTCGTCATCCTCCCACCAGATGTGTCATCGGCAATCTGCCGGGCCCCGAGACTCAGTGCCCTGCGCTGCCGCGAAGCGGGGCCGCCTCAGGCGCCCGTGCGCACACGCGGCGTACCGCGGCCGCGATCCCCGCCGCATCAACGCCGTGCAGCGCACGCAATCGATCAGCGTCGCCGTGCTCGACGAACGCGTCCGCCAGGCCCACACGCAGCACACTCACGTCGGCGCAGCCCCGACTGCTGAGCAACTCGAGGACCCCCGCCCCGAAGCCACCGACGAGGCTGTTCTCCTCGACGGTCACCACCCGGCCGGCGCTCCGCACTGCTTGGAGAAACGACTCCGCGTGCAGCGGCTTGGCGAAGCGAGAGTTCACCACGCCCACCGCCAGTCCCTCTGTCTCCAGCTCAGTGGCCGCCTCCAGCGCCGACGTCACGGCCGCGCCGATGGCCAGCACCACGCAGTCCTGCCCCTCGCGCAACAGCACCGGCCGGCCGCCCGCGAAGGGCGGCACGTCGCCGTCGCCGGGAAGCGACCCGGCCGAGCCACGTGGGTAACGGACGGCAACCGGCGTGCCTAGCCGCACCGCATACCGGAGCGCGGCGCGCAGCTCGGGTGCGCTCGCCGGTGCCATGACCGTCATGTTGGGCAGCGTCCGCAAGTAGGAGAGATCGAAGATGCCCTGGTGCGTTGGACCATCCTCGCCCACGATGCCGGCGCGGTCAATCGCGAACACGACGGGCAGATTCTGCAGACACACGTCGTGCAGCATCTGGTCGTAAGCGCGCTGCAGGAAAGTGGAGTATATGGCCACGATGGGCCGCGCGCCGGCCCGCGCCAGGCCGCCGGCGAAGGTGACGGCGTGCTCCTCCGCCATGCCCACGTCGAAGCACCGGTCCGGGAAGCGGTCCGCGAACCTCTCCATGCCCGTCCCATCGGCCATCGCCGCCGTGATTCCCACGATTCGCTCATCATCCTCCGCCAGCCCGACGGCCGTCTCCGCCAGCACATCGGCGCACGTCGGCGTCGCCGACGCCGCGTGCTTGCGCCCGGTGGCGGCGTCGAAGGGCGATGCGCCGTGCCACTTCGCCGGCTCCTTCTCCGCCGGGCCGTACCCCCGGCCCTTCTCCGTGAGCACGTGGACGAACACGGGGCCGCCTGCATCGCGGGCATGGGCCAGGGTCTCCTGCAGTCGCGGGATGTCATGCCCGCCTATCGGCCCCAGGTATCTGAATCCGAGTTCCTCGAAGAGCATCCCCGGAACGACCAGATGCCGGAGGCCGCCCTTGAACCGTTCCATCATATCCAGCATCGTGGCGCCCATGGGCAGACGCTGCATGAGCGTGGCGAATTCATCGCGAGCGCGCAGGTAATGCGGGTCGGTGCGCAGGCGGTTCAGGTACTCGGCCATGCCGCCGACGTTGCGCGCGATGGACATCTCGTTGTCGTTGAGCACGACGAGCAGATCCGTGTCCCGGTGCCCGGCCTGATTGAGCCCCTCCATGGCCAACCCCCCGGAGAGGGCCCCGTCTCCCACGACGGCGGCGATAGTTTCGTCGGTACCATGCATATCCCGCGCCACCCCCATGCCCAGAGCGGCCGAGATGGCCGTGCTGCCATGGCCCGTGACGAAGTGGTCGTGCTCGCTCTCCTCCGGACTGCTGAAACCGGCGAGTCCGCCCCACTGCCGCAGCGTATCGAACCGGTCGCGCCGGCCGGTGAGGAGCTTGTGCGTGTACGTCTGATGACTCACGTCCCAGATGATCTTGTCCCTGGGGCTGTCCAGGACCAGGTGCAGGGCAATAGTCAACTCCACCACGCCCAGATTTGAGGCGAGATGGCCGCCGTGCCGCGCCGTTGTACTGATGAGCACCTCACGGATCTCCGCCGCCAGCCGGCGCAGTTGAGCGCCCGAGAGCTCGCGCAGGTCCGAAGGCTGGTTGATGCCGTCCAGGAGCTCGGACATGTGCTGTGGCCGTCCCTGCGTATGGTCCAGTGCCGCCTTCTGTGGTGTGCAGCGGCTACCGCGACGCCTGGTCGTTCTGGCCCGGCCGCTCGAACGGCTCCACGGCCGTCTCTCCCTCCGCGCTGCCCACTACCTTCTCAATGCGCGCCGCCGCGCCATCCAGCTTCTCCCGACACGCATTCACCAGCTTCATCCCCCGCTCGTAGAAGGCAACCTGCTCTTCGAGCGTCAGAGTTCCCTCTTCGAGCCTCTCCACGGCCGCCTCCAGCTCTTCCAGCGCCCTCTCGAACGACGTCTCGCTCCCGTCCTGAAGCGCCTCGTCGCCACTGTCCGGCTCGCCAGGGCCGGTCACGTGACCGCCTCCTCGAGGTCGGCTATGTCGGCGCCCGCCGTGCCGTCGTGGAACCGCACATTCAGACGGTTGCCGACCGCCAGTTGTTTCACGCCCGTGATGAGTGTGCCATCGGCGGGCCGCACACAGAGCGCATAGCCCCGCGCCAGCGTCTGCCTGGGGCCCAGTGCCTCCAGCTTGGCACACAGCGCCTGTGTGAGCGAGTCCAGCCGCTCCAGCCGGTGCTTGTAGGCTCGATCGGCCCGCAATGCGAGCTCGTCGAGGGACTGCGCCAACTGCTGAATGCGCTCCTGCGGGAAGCGAAGGGCCCGCCGGGCGATGAGTTGCTCGAGGCTCGCGCGTCGCTGCTCGAGCCCGCCGAGCAGGGCGAGCCGCAGCCGATCTGCCGACCCGCTCACCCTGGACCGCAGCTCGGCCTGATCGGGCGCGGCAAGCTCAGCGGCCGCCGAGGGCGTCGCGGCCCGCACGTCGGCTACGAAGTCGGCGATCGTGAAGTCGGTTTCGTGGCCC
>JASFTE010000701.1:0-3236 GCA_050114035.1 Armatimonadota bacterium
CTCGCTCCTGCTGTACCTCAGTGCACTGGAGCGACCGCCCGGCGCCGCCGCACGGGCCCGCTACGTGGGGAGCCTGTGTGCCTTGGCCCTCGCCCTGGGCTCGAAGGCATCCGCCGTCTCTGTACCGGTGCTGCTGGGCGTGTATCTGTGGTGCTTTCGCGACCGCTACCGGCTCCGTGGCCCCCTGCTGGGCCTGCTCCCGTTCGTGGGCGTAGTAGGAGCATTCCTGGCGCTGAAGGCGGTGATCCCGGAGAGCCCGGAGCATCCGCTAAGCGGCCCCATCTATCGTGGACTGCCCACAGCCATCGCCGCACTCGGCGCGTATCTGCGGCTGCTCGTACTGCCCGTCGGACTGTGCCTCGACCACAGCCTGGAGCCGGCGCGCTCCTTCGCCGATCCGACCGTGCTGCGCGCTCTGCCCTGGGGGCTCGTCCTGCTCGTGGGCGGAGTCCTGGCCCTTCGCCGCTCGGGAGCGCCGCTTCTCTCCCTCGCATGGCTGCTCATGGGAATCGCCCCGGTGGCCACTCTCATCGTTCCGGGGCGGCTCATCGCCGAGGCGCGGCTCTACGGACCATCCGTCGGCTTCTGCATGCTGGCCGGGGCGCTGCTGCTTGCCGTCTCGTCACTGCCCTGGCTGCGCTCCGCGCCGCGCGTGGGCCACGCGGCGTCTCTGGTGCTGTGTGCCCTCCTGGCTGCCACGTACGCGGGCCTCACCGTGCGCCGGAGCGCCGACTGGTCCAGCCGCGAGCGCATCCTCCGCGACACGGTCGCGAAGAACCCCAGCAGCCACAGGGCCCACGCCGATCTGGCCTCTGTGTACATTCTGGATCAGAAGCTCGAGGCAGCCATCCCGCACCTGAGACACGCTATTGCCCTCCGGCCCGATGATGGCCGGACCCTCAGGAACCTCGCGCGATCGTGCCGGCACACGGGCCGCTACGACGAAGCCATCACATACTACAGCCGGGCCCTGCTCCAGCAGCCCCGCAATGTGGACCTGCTTATGGGGCTCGGGATCGGGTACGTCGAGACAGGTCAACACGATGAGGCCATCGAGCAGTTCGAGACCGTACTCCGCCTCGATCCAGTCAGCGCCGAGGCGCACTGCAACGTCGGCCTCGCTCACGAGATGATGGGGAACAAAGCCGACGCCGCCCGCTGCTACAGGAGGTGCGTCGAGTTGGGCGGGCCGGCGGCGAAGAAGGCGAGCGAGCGGCTGACCGCACTCGACGCTGTGCAGCAGCCGCCGCCCTGATCGCGGCGGTCCGAGCGCGCGGGCGTCACGGGACCGATTCCATGCGCGGGCATATCCCAGCACTGATCCTCATTGTCGTCGTCGCCGGCGGCCTCTTTGCCAATGCCCTCGGCGCCATCTTCCTCTGGGACGACAACAAGATCATTCTCGAGAACACCCAGATCCGCGACCCGGCCCGGGTCGTCAGAGCCTTCGGCCTCGACTACTGGCGCCGCATCCGTGCCGGCGAGGGCCCCGCGGCGGACCGGCACTACCGCCCCGTCGTCGAGCTCTCCTTCGCCGCCGACTACGCCATCTGGGAGTCCAACGGAGTCGGCTACCATCTCACCGGCATCCTGATCCACGCGGCCACCTCCGTCCTCGTCTACCTCCTCGCGTACCAGGTCCTCCGGGCCAGGCTCGGAGCTGCCCTCTGCGGCCTGCTCTTCGCGGCCCATCCCATCCACGTGGAGGCCATCGCCTGGACCAAGTGCCGCTCGGATCTCCTGGCCCTCCTCTTCATGCTGGCCTCCCTGCTGCTGTACCTTCGCTGGCTGAGGGGATCATCCGGCATCCATGCCGTGCTGCTCTACGTCGCCAGCCTGGGCTCCTTCGCCCTCGCCCTCGGCTCGAAGGCCTCCGCCGTTGTGCTCCCGGCCCTGGCGGCGCTGTACCTGTGCTGCTTCATCCAGCGGCCCCGCCGGGCCATGGCGGGCCTGCTCCCGTTTGCGGGCATCGCGGTGGCCTTCGTGGCCTTCTACGCGGTGCTGTCCAGCCTGCCGGACGACGCGAACGTGGTCACGCCCTACCAGCGCCTGCTCACCGCGACTGCCGTGACGGGAGCGTACCTTCGGCTGCTGGTCGTCCCGACCGGCTTGTGCCTCGTGCACGACTTCGGCATCCCCCGCTCGCCCTCCGAGCCCAACGTGCTGCTCGCACTGCCCTGGATCGTCGCCTCCGTCGGCGGAGTGGCGGCAGCGTTCCGCCGCTCCCGGCCCGCCCTCTTCGCCCTCGCCTGGCTCCTCGTCGCCATGGTCCCCATCTCAACCATGCCGCAGGGGCTGCGCCGCCTCGTGGCCGACTCGCGGGCCTATGCACCTTCCGTGGGCTTCTGCCTGCTCGTCGCACTACTGCTCACGAGCGTCCCCGCGCTTGGCCGGGCCCCATCGGTCCGCCGCGCGCTGCAGAAGGCATCGCTGGTCCTGGCCGCCCTCCTGCTCGCCGCCTACGCGGGCCTCACAATCGACAGAAACGTTGACTGGACCGATCACACCCGGCTGTTCGCCCACACGCTGGCCAGGAACCCGCGGATGTACGACCTCCGCATCGACCTGGCGTCTCACCACATCATGCGAGGCGAGCTTGAGCTGGCCATCCCGCACCTGAGACACGTCGTTGCGCACCGGCCGGACCACGCCAGGGCTCTCAGGAATCTCGCCCGGGCGTGCCGGTATACCGGCCGGTACGACGAAGCCATCATCTACTACAGCCGTGGTCTCCGCCAGCAGCCTCGCGATCCGGACCTGCGCGTCGGCCTGGGGATTGCCTGCGCGGAAACAGGGCGCTACGCCGAGGCCATCGAGCAATTCGAGGCGGCGCTGCGTCTCGACCCGCTCAGCGCCGAGACCCACTACAGCATCGGAGTCGCCCACGAGATGATGGGGAACAGGGGCGAGGCCGTCCGCTGGTACAGGAAGGCCACGGAGCTGGCCGGTCCGGCGGCGGCAATGGCGAAGGAGCGGCTGGCCGAGCTGGACGCCGCCGAGGCGACGCCGCGCTGATGGACACGGGGGCGGCGGGGACACGCTGTTGACTGTCAATCTCATGCGGGGAGCATGACCGGGGGAGCCCAGTTGTGGGTGCGCAAGAGCACAAGCGATCAACCGCCGACGAGCTGCCAGCGGATGCGCCGCTGCGGCCCGGCCCCCCCACGCTTCGGCAGCGCGCCGGCTGGCTTGTGGCCTCTGCCGTAACGGTGGCCATCTTCGTCGTACTTCTGCTG
>JASFTE010000702.1:0-3232 GCA_050114035.1 Armatimonadota bacterium
CCCCATCCGCCAGATCGAAGAACGGAGCCTGCAGCTCCCACACGTCCCCCGCCTTCACGCATTCGGCTTCGAAGCCGGGCTGGTCGCCTCGCCCCCGGGCCGCCACGCGCACCCGCTCCAGATCGAAGACGCTGATACGCGGGGCGAGTCTTTTGCTGCGCAGCTCGGCGACGGTTACCCGTGCCCGTTCCGTGGTGTCTTTGCCGACGGCGTAGACGCCCTTCCTGCCGGCCACGGCGACGTAGACGGATTCGGCGGCGCCGGTGGGTTTTCCGACGAGCACAGTCCACGTGCGGGCGTCTTCGCCGTGCTCGCCGAGGGTGACGCGCAGGCCGGGGGGCTCCAGGCCGTACTGTTCCCATTGCTCGGCCTTCGCCCCGGGAGAGCGCCAGGCGGGCTCGGCGGTGAGGAATCCGCGAACCACGTCGCGGACGGCCCATTCGTCGGCCCGAGCCTCGACGGGACTCACGATGCGCCACTCCGCGCCCTCACCGTCGCGGCGGCAGACGATCGTGCGATCGTCCTTCTGGATCTCCAGGACATGGATATCGTCCGTCTCGATGCCCGGGATGAGCCGCCTGCGCTGCTGGCGCAGTTCCTCCGAGGTGGGTTTCTGCGACAGTGAGTGGGCGATGATGCCGGCGACCACGACTGCGACAAGGAGTATGAGAGTGGACCTGTACTTCATCTCATTCCCCTCCGATCTCTCGCGCTCAACCCGGGGCGCGGCCATGCACGTGCGGGCGGCGGGGCCTGCTTCATCTCCTGCGCAACAGCCACACGCCGATGCCAAGCAGCACGACGCAGCCGGGCAGCACGCCGATGAACACGTAGCGGGCCGCCAGGAGCTGGCTCTCCGTGAGCTGGACCTGTTTGAAGTCCATCGTCTTGGCGGGAATGCCCAGCATGTGAACCTTCCCCGCCATCCAGTTGACGGCGTTCGTCAGCAGGTAGAGGTTGCCGGGCACCGTGTCGAGCACGTAGTTGAGAAACGACTGCGAGCTGCCAAGAACGATGATCCTCGGCCCCTCCGGAGTCGGCGCGCCGGGCGAAGCGTACGGCGGAGTGAACGGCTCCACTACAGCGCCGACGACCACCGGCTTGGAGACATCTTCCTCGGGGCTGTATTCGGCCGTCTGGTCCTCCGCTGACTGGACGTCGCTCTCGCCCCAGCTCGACTCAACGCCCGTGAGGAGAGCCTTCGCCCTCAGGCCCCGTGCGGGCTCCTTCTCCATGACCTCCAGCGGACATGGGTTGATGAAGACCGATCGGTAGTACTTCAGCTCCGTCGTGGATGCGTGCTCGGGCAGCCGGGCCGAATCAACGGGCACGTTGGTCTCCGGAATGCCCCGGACTCCCTGCTGGGTGAGATACAGCTGGGGGCTGACCCCGACCGCACCATCGTGACAGCGGATGCCGTAGGCGGCGAGCAGCTCGCCCACGTTCGTGCCCACGTTGGGCTGAATCCGGGAGTCCACCATGAAGATGGCCGAGCCCTTGTGCTCGTCCAGGTACCGGCGGATGGCCTGGATCTCCCGTTCCGTGAGGGGTGCACGCGGCCCCACCACGAGGAGGGCGGCGCAGTCGCCGGGCACTTCGCCTTCGGTGGCCAGGTCGAGGGGGCGCACCTCGTAGTAATCCTTCTCCAGAGCCTTGACCACGTGGGAAAGTGAACGCGCGCGGTCGCCGAGGACACTCGCCGCTTCTCCACCCATGGGCGCCGTTCGTCCCGCCTCCAGCGGGCGCTCGCCGTGGCCGGTCAGAGCGTACAGGACGGTCTTCTCCATCTCGGTCAGCTTGGTCAGGGCGCCGGCGAAGGCGGCCTCGCCCTTGAATGTATCCGGCGGGGACATCGGTCCCTTTGAGCTTTCCGCGATCTTGTCGAACGGCACGGCGTGGTGCGACTCGTGGCTGGCCAGGACTACGGCGGGCACCATCAGATTCTGCACGTCCAGATCCACCAGAAGTTCGTCCAGCCGCCCCTGGCTGCCCTCCGCGCTGAGGTCCAGCGTACTGACGTGGACCCGAGGCGAGCGTGACTTGAACTCCTCCAGCATGTCGAACACGTAGCCATAGACGGCCATGTCCCAGGGGTTCATCGATCGGTACAGCACGGTCACGTCGATGTCCCGATCCAGCGCGCGCAGGATGTTGACCGTCTGCGAGTGCAGCCTGTGCGTCCCCCGGCCCGTCCAGTCCATGCGGGCGAAGCGGCGGGTGGAGATGTAGCAGACGAGGCCCCCCATGGCCATGACGAGCAGGACCACGAGCGCGAAGTTCAGCCCCTCGGCCGTGCGGGGCCGGCGGAAGGCCCGGAGCAAAGCACCGAAGTTGAGCGCCACGCCAACGCAGACCAGCAGTCCTCCCACTATCCACAGGCCGAGAGCCACGTAGTCGGTCATGACGGCGGCCCTGAGCCGAATGTGCCGGACGATGAATCCGGCCACCAGCAGGACGAGACCCAGGAAGATGCCCGCCCGAACGACCGTCTGCCAGCGGGGTGTCTCTCGTTCGCGCAAAGGCATCACCTCCACTTTCGCAGTTGGAGCGCACGCACGGTCAGGAAGAGGAAGATGACTGTGGTCACGGCGAAGTACGTCAGGTCACGGGTGTCCACCACGCCCTTCAAGAAACCGAAGTAGTGCCACGGCGGCGAGAGGTAGCGCAGCAGACGTGCCCAGGCCGCCTCCGACTCACGCCCCAGGAACCACAGGAAGTACAGACCGATCAGGATAGCGAAACTCATTATGGCGGAGGCGATCTGGATCCTGGTCAGGGCCGAGCACAGCAGCCCGATGGAGATGAACTGGGCCGTCAGAAGGAACAGGCCGAGAGCGCCCGACAGCACGGGGTTTGTGTCCCACGGCCCCAGCAGCCGCAGGAAGATGAACGTACCCAGGATGGGGAGGAACATGGCCACCGCGAAGACCAGCGCCCCGACGAACTTCCCCAGCACTACCTCGACCTCGGTGACCGGCGTGGTCATCAGAGTCTCTATGGTGCCCCGGCTGGTCTCCTCGCTGAGCAGTCGCATGGTAATGACGGGCGCCGCCAGCACCAGAAGATACATGGGGATCGCCAGAGCGTTCTCACAGCTCATCGCGGGGTCGATACGGGGTCCGAGGCTGAGCGACCAGAGAATCCCCTGCATGAGGGCGAAGGCCGTCAGCACAACGTAAGCGATCGGAGAGAGGAAATAGGCGCTCAGCTCTCGCCTGGTGATGACCGGGAC
>JASFTE010000703.1:0-3227 GCA_050114035.1 Armatimonadota bacterium
GCGGCGGGGCCAGGCGTCGGGTGTGCACCACGGGTGGACCGATGCTGCCGCGCAACGACTTCCGCAGGCTGCGCATGGCCCTCATGCGCGAGGGCGTGCCCGACCGCGCGCCGGTCATCGAGCTGTTCGTCGATCCGGCCGTGCAATCGGCTTTCCTGGGCAAGCCCATCGAGTCGCCCGCCGACGAGGCCGCCTTCTGGCAGGCCGCCGGCTACGACTACGCCCCCGTGTTCGTCGGCCTGCTGCGCGTGGCCGAGGTCCTCTCGGGGGACGCCACCCTCACCAAACGCAGCTCCTACAGCGTCTACACCGACGACGACGTCGAGATGTCCTGGGCGGCCGAAGGCCGCGGCGTCATCACGACCTGGAAGCAGTTCGAGCGCTTCGACTGGCCCGACGGGGATGACCTCGACCTGACGCCGATCACCGCCATGCGCCGAGCGCTGCCCGAGAGCATGGGCCTCATCGTCGTCATCGGCAAGATCTTCACGCCCACCTGGATGCTCATGGGCTTCGGCGGCTTCGCCGACGCGTCCGTCGAGCACCCCGACCTCATCGCCGCCGTCTTCCGGCGCATCGGAGAGATCCAGTTCCGCTGCTTCGAGCGCGCCATGCAGATCGACGGCGTCACCGGCATGTGGATGTCCGACGACGTGGCCTACACCGAGGGCCTGCTCGTGCGCCCCGAGATCTACCGCGAGCACCTGTGGCCGTGGTACCGGCGCATGGGCGAGGCTTGCCGCGAGCGGGACATGCCCTTCATCTACCACTCCGACGGCGATCTGACCGAGGTGCTCGGCGACATCATTGGGTGCGGCTTCAACGCCCTGCACCCGGTCGAGCCCAAGGCCATGGACATCCGCGCCCTGAAGCAGCGCGTGGGCGACAGGCTGTGCCTGCTCGGCAACGTCGAGCTGGACCGGCTCGCCCGCGGCACGCCCGATGAGATCCGCGAGCTCGTGCGGGCTAACCTGCAGGACCTGGCCCACGACGGCGGCTACTGCGTCGGATCGAGCAACTCGGTCACCAACTACGTCCGCCTGGCGAACTACCGGGCGATGCTCGAGGAGGCCGGAGCGCTGGATGGCGGGGCCCCATGAACGAGCAGCGCGAGGCGACTGTCCGACAGCTTGAGGAGAAGGCCCGCGAGATCCGCGCGCACATAGTGCGGATGGCCACCGCGACCGCGTGCCACACCGGCGGCGCGCTGTCGATGACGGACATCATCGCCGCCCTGTACTTCCACGTGCTCCGCGTGAACCCCGAGAACCCGGGCTGGGACGGACGGGACTACTTCATCCTCAGCAAGGGCCACACGGTGCCCGCCCTCGCCGCGGCGCTGGCCATGCGCGGCTTCTTCGCCGAGGACCTGCTCGCCCGGCACCAGGAGCTGGACAGCATCATCTCCGGCCACGCCTGCACCACCACGCCCGGTGTCGACGTCTCCACCGGCTCCTTGGGCCACGGGCTGCCCATCGGCGTCGGCATCGCCCTCGGCATCAGAGCGGACGAAGCCCCCAACCGCGTCTTCGTGATCCTCGGCGACGGCGAGCTGCAGGAGGGCTCCAACTGGGAAGCGGCAATGTCCGCCGCGCACCACAAGCTAGCCAATCTCACCGCCATCGTCGACCGCAACTGGCACCAGACCGGCCCCACGGAGGACATGCTCGCCCTGGAGCCGCTCGCCGACAAATGGGCCAGCTTCGGCTGGGGCACCCAGGTCATCGATGGCAATGATATGGGGGCGGTCCTCGACGTCCTCGAGTCCATCCCGCACGAGCCGGGCCGTCCGACGGCCATCGTCGCCCACACGGTCAAGGGCAAAGGCGTGTCCCAGGTCGAGGACGGCCACAAACACATGAGCGGCTTCACGCCGGAGGAGCGCGACGCGGCCCTCAAGGAGCTCGGCATGCCCGCGGGGGAGGCCGGCGATGCCTAAGGCCTTCGGCGAGGTGCTGGCCGACCTGGCGCGCGAAGACGAGCGCATCTTCGGTGTGAGCGCCGACTGCTTCCACTACCTCCGCCCCCTCGCCGACGCGTTCCCCGGGCGCGCCATCGAGGTGGGCATCGCGGAGCAGGACCTCATCGGCATCGCCGCCGGCCTCGCGGTGCGCGGTAAGCTCCCCTTCGCCGTGGGGATGAACCCCTTCGTCACCATGCGCTGCTTCGAGCAGATCCGCACCGACGTCGGCCTCGGGCGGCGCAACGTGAAGATCGTCGGCGGCTCCGGCAGCGGGGTGCGCTTCCCCACCTGGGGCCCAACGCACCACGCCATCGAGGAGATGGCCCTCATGCGGCTCATCCCCGGCATGACCGTACTCATGCCCGCCGATCTCGTGGACACCGAGGCAGCCACCCGCGCCGCCGCCGACATCAACGGGCCCGTGTACATGGCGCTCGCCAAAGGGCCCCTGCCGCTGCCCAGGCCCGACGAGCCCCGGCCCTTCGAGGTCGGGAAGGCCCAGGTGCTGCGCGAGGGCGGCGATGCCACCATCATCGCCACCGGGGCGGCCGTCGCCGATGCCGTTGAGGCGGGGGAGAAACTGGCGCTGCGCGCCATTCAGGCCTGCGTCCTGAACATGCACACCATCAAGCCCCTCGACCGCCGCGCCGTTCTGCAGGTCGCCCGTGACACGCGGCTCATCGTCACGGTCGAGCAGCACCTGATCGCCGGGGGCCTCGGCGGCGCCGTCGCCGAGGTCCTCGCCGGGGCGGGGATGCGGACGGCACTCAGACGACTCGGCTTCCAGGACGCCTTCTGCCCCGTCGTCGGCACCGCCGAGCAGGTGAAGAGCCGCCTGGGCATGGGCGCCGATGACATCGTCACGGCAGTCAGCCGGTGGATCATCGAGCGGTGATGAGGGCCTCGTGCGGTGCGGGCCGCCGGCCCGCGGCCATTACCACCTCGCCATGCCTCAATACGTCTGCGGCATGCGCTCCTTGCGCTACACGTGCTTCCGCGCCACGATCATGATCTCAAACTCATCCAGCTCCACCGGGCGGCGACCGAACCGGCCCGCCGTCCCGCCCCAGATGTGCTCGACCTCGAGGCCCGAGCGCCGCACGAGCGCCGCCAGCTCCCGCGGGACGTAGGAGTTCTCGCGGACCGCCACGCTCTGCTTACCTTCAGGCCCGTCCCACTCCATCGTGGAGGTCTCAACCATGGTGATCGGGTCGAAGTGGCCGCTCTGCACGTCCTCCGGCGTGGACTGGCGGATGGTCCGCAG
>JASFTE010000704.1:0-3226 GCA_050114035.1 Armatimonadota bacterium
TGGAACACGGGCGAGGGGGGCCTGCACGAGGAGGTCCAGCCGTACGCGGATCGGGCCATCGTGCAGTGCGCGTCCGGGCGCTTCGGAGTGCACTCGGGGTATCTCAACGCGGGTGCGGCCGTGGAGATCAAGATCGGGCAGGGGGCCAAGCCGGGGATCGGCGGCCACCTGCCGGGCGAGAAGGTCTCGCTGGGCGTGTCGGAGACGCGGATGATCCCCATGGGGACGGATGCGCTGTCACCCGCGCCGCAGCACGATATCTACTCCATCGAGGACCTCCGGCAGCTCATCTACGCCATCAAGGAGGCCACGGACTACGAGAAGCCAGTGTCGGTGAAGATCGCGGCGGTGCACAACGTGGCGGCCATCGCCAGCGGGATTGTGCGGGCCGGTGCGGACATCATCTACCTGGACGGCTTCCGCGGCGGGACAGGCGCGGCGCCCTCAGTGATCCGCGATCACCTTGGCATCCCGATAGAGATCGCCGTGGCGGTCGTGGATGAGAGGCTGCGGGAAGAGGGCATCCGCAACCAGGCGTCCATCGTGGCTGCCGGCGGAATGCGCAGCAGCGCCGACGTGGCCAAGGCCATCGCGCTGGGCGCGGACGCCGTGGCCATCGGCACGGTCGCTCTTCTGTCGCTGGGCTGCACGCTGTGCCAGAAGTGCTACACCGGCCGGTGCTCGTGGGGCATCTGCACACAGGATCCGGAGTTGACGCGACGGATCGACCCGGTGGTTGGTGCGCGGCGGATTGCGAATCTCGTGAAGGCATGGAGCGCGGAGCTGGAGGAGATCCTCGGCGCTCTGGGCCTCAATGCCGTCGAGAGCCTGCGGGGGAGCAAGGAACGGCTCCGCGGGCTCAACCTCGAGGAGAGCACGCTCGAAGTGCTCGGGATCAAGCCGGTGGGTGTTGGGGCATGAGCGCGGTCCCACACGAAGTGGAGTGAGCGAGGATGTTGATCGACGCTCGGGGAATGCACTACCGGGACCTCAACGAACGAATCAGGCACGCCGTCGCCGCCGGTGAAGCAGCGATAGAGCTGCAGAACGTCAACGGGCACCGCTACATCGCTGACGGCATCGAGAGCGACGTGCGGATCGACGTGCACGGGGTGCCCGGGAACGATCTCGGGGCGTTCATGGACGGGCCGACGGTGGTCGTGCACGCCAACGCGCAGGATGCGCTCGGCAACACGATGAACGATGGGAAGATCGTAGTGCACGGGGACGCCGGGGATGTAATTGGGTACGGTATGCGGGGTGGTCGCATCCTCGTTAGTGGGCATGTCGGCTACCGAGTCGGCATACACATGAAGGCGTACCGGTCCCAGAGGCCGGAGCTTGTTGCCGGCGGCACGGCTGGCGACTTCCTGGGCGAGTACATGGCCGGCGGCACCCTCGTGGTGCTGGGTCTCAACAAGTGGCGAGGACAGCCGCTGGTCGGGGACTACTGCGCCACAGGCATACACGGTGGCACAGTCTACCTGCGGGGCGATTGGGACCGGGGCTGTATTGCTACGAAGGACGTGGCAGTGCGAGAGGCCGACGGAGAGGATCTGCAGCAGATCCGGCCTGCGGTCGAGGAGTTCTGCGCAGAGTTCGGGCTCGATCCCGAGGCGGTACTCAGCGAGCGCTTCTCCAAGCTTACGCCGCTGTCTCACCGGCCCTATGGGGCCAAGTACGCTGCATGAGCGGCATGCGCACCATGCGAGGGCTGTGAGGCTCTGCGACAGAACGCAGCACACCAGCCGATCGGGGGTAAGAGCCGTGGCGATGAAAGACGCAGAACAGGTGTTGAAAGCCGCCGAGGAACACGATGTCAAGTTCATCCGCCTGTGGTTCACGGACATCCTGGGTTTCCTCAAGAGTTTCGCAATCACCGTGGAAGAGCTCGAGACGGCCCTCGCCGAGGGAATGGGCTTCGACGGATCGTCCATCGAGGGCTTTGCCCGGATAGACGAAAGCGACATGGTGGCGAGGCCGGATCCGTCCACCTTTGTGCTGCTGCCATGGAGGCCGAAAGCGCAGCGTGCGGTGGCCCGAATGTTCTGCGACGTTCTGCAGCCGGACGGCTCACCGTACGTCGGGGATCCCCGGTGGGCCCTCAAGCGGGCGCTCGGGCGGGCTGAGAGCATGGGGTACACGTACTACGTGGGTCCGGAGCTCGAGTACTTCTACTTCCGCTCCGCGGAAGGCCCCCCCGAGACGATCGACAGGGGCGGGTACTTCGATTTGACACCCCTGGATGTGGCCACCGACTTGCGGCGCGAGACGGTGCTGACGCTCGAGGAGATGGGCATAGACGTCGAGTACAGCCATCACGAGGTGGCGCCGAGCCAGCACGAGATCGACATGCGGTATACGGATGCTCTCACCATGGCCGACAATGTCATGACGTACCGTCTCGTGGTGAAGGAGATCGCGCTCCGGCACGACCTCCATGCGACCTTCATGCCGAAGCCGATCTTCGGCGTCAACGGAAGCGGCATGCACACGCACATGTCGTTGTTCGAGGGGGACAAGAACATCTTCTACGATCCGGAGAATCCGTATGACGTGTCGGAGATTGGCAAGCAATTCATCGCGGGCCTGCTCAAGCATGGTCGCGAGATCTGCCTGGTGTGCGCACAGTGGGTGAATTCGTACAAGCGCCTCGTCCCTGGATACGAAGCCCCCGTGCATCTCTCATGGGCGCGGCGGAACCGCTCCGACCTCATTCGGGTGCCCGTGTACAAGCCGGGCAAGGAAGCGGCGACCCGGGTGGAGTTCCGCGCGCCCGATCCGGCGTGCAACCCGTACCTGGCCTTCACGGCAATGCTCGCCGCCGGCCTGGAAGGCATCGAGAATGGCTACGAGTGCCCGGAGCCGGTGGAAGAGAACGTCTACGAGATGAGCGAAGAGGAGCGGGAGACGCGCGGCATCGAGCGGCTCCCGGAGGACCTGGGACACGCGATCGAGGCGGCCGAGGGGAGCGAGCTCCTGCGTAGGGCGCTCGGCGATCACATCTTTGAGAAGTTCATCGAGAACAAGAAGATCGAGTGGCGGGACTATCGCGCGCAAGTGCACGGGTATGAGATAGACCGCTATCTGGCGATACTCTAGTTTGAGTAGCGCAGCCCACGAAGCCGAACGGCGGGCGGCATGTATCCCGCCCGCCGCTGCGTGGTGCGGCAGAGGTGCACGCGACTCAGCGGATTCGCAGCGCGCGGAACTCGCACGGGCCGAG
>JASFTE010000705.1:0-3221 GCA_050114035.1 Armatimonadota bacterium
AGTAGACGCTGATGTCCTCCGCGGCTACCCGGGCCAGTACGTCCCATTCCACCTGCGGCTTGCAGTACTCATCCTCTACCCGCATGCTCAGCGGCACCACGGCGTCTGAGTGTGCAATGCCCGTGACACCGTGTGCGCGAGTCCGATCGACCTTCGGCTCGCCGACAATGAGCGTCCCCTCGCCCTCCACCATGGTAGACAGCACCCGGAGCGGAATGCCGTATCCCATGGCGATCTCGGCCGCCCTCGGATGCAGGACCTTGGCCCCCTGGTGGGCCATCTCGCAGATCTCCTCGTAGGTTATCGTGTGCAGTGTCCGTGCCTCCGGCACGATGGCGGGATCGGCAGTCATGATCCCGGGCACGTCCGTGAAGATCCGGACCTCGACAGCCTGCACGGCCGCTCCGAGGGCCGAGCCGGTCGTATCGCTGCCGCCCCGGCCCAGCGTCGTGATGGAGCCGTGCTCGTGCGTAGCGGTGCCTCGCGTCACGCCCTGGAAACCCGCCACAACGGGGATGGTGCCTTCGCTGAGGCAGCGCTGGATCCGTGCCGCATCGATGGCCATGATGCGCGCGGCTCCGAACTTGCGGTCGGTGGTGATTCCGGCCTGCCCGCCACTGAGCGCCACGGTGGGGCACTCGCCGAACTTTCGGATGAGGTGGGCCATGATCACCGTGGAGATGATCTCCCCGCACGCCATGAGCATGTCCTTCTCGCGCGGCGCGATGTCCGGATCGATCTCCTCGGCCAGTGAGATAAGCGTGTCGGTGGCGTATGGCTCCCCTTTGCGCCCCATGGCGGAGACAACGACGACAGGATGGTACCCGGCCTCGTGGGCCCGGCACACACGCCACGCCGCCGCCTGGCGCTGCTCGGCCGAGCGCACCGACGTGCCCCCGAATTTCATGACCAGTGGTCTGACGTCGGCCATGGCTACCACTCAACTGCCGGCCCGGCGCGATCCTGCAGGTGCAGGCCGAACTCATCCGCGAGAGCCCGGCAGGCCCGAGGGCCGTCCTTGCGGTCGATGACGCAGAGTATCTCGTTGTACGAGTCGTCCGTGGACAGCACCCGTACGCCGTTGTTGTCCAGCACCCCCACCACCGTGGCCATGATGCCTGGAAGCGAGCGCATGTCCGGCGCGTAGACGGTCAATACGGCGCACTCTGGGGTGACGGTGAAGTCCAGATCGAGGCCACGGAGCATCTCCGCTGCGGACTCAGCCTGGTTCTGGGAGAGGCTGAAGCGGATCCCGGGCGGGAGCAGCTTGATCATATCTACGCTCACCCCGGCCTCCGTGAGCGGCCGGAAGACTGCGGCGAGACCCCGGCCTTCCTCCCCGAGCTCGACTGCGAAGTGTGCCAGCCCCGGCCGCCACTCGATCCGTGTGACCCCCCGAGGCGGCTCGAAGCCTATGCGTTGGGGGGCCACGGCGACGGCAGGCTCCTCCGTGCCCGATCCCTGCGTCTCCTCGCGCGGGTCGTCGCTCTCGTCCCTGGTGGCAGAGCCCTGACCAGCCATCGGCTCATCACGCCTCCTGGAATCGCATCTGTCTGCTGCCATCCGGGTCCTTGCGGAAACAGGTGCGTCTGCGCCACTCCTGGGCCGGCTCCGGGTAGTCCGTGCGATGGTGTGCCCCACGGCTTTCTCTGCGCACCGTCGCGGCTGCCACGACCAGCTCCGCGATGGTCAGCATGTTCGCCAGCGCAACGCCTTCCGGGACCTGCGTGCCGTACTGCTCGGCTGCCTCCCTCAGGCGCTCGAGTTCCGTGGCGGCCTGGGAGAGCGAGTCGCCGCACCGCATGATGCCCACGCGATCCGACATGAGCCGGCGCAGACGGGTCCGTAGCTCCGTTGGCGGCTCATCCCCACCGCGGTCCTGCGGGTCGGCCACATCCGATCGGCTCGGCGCCCTCGCCGACTCCATGCTCATGGATCGCGCGCACCGATCGCCGAACACCAGCCCTTCGAGCATCGAGTTGCTCGCCAGCCGGTTGGCTCCGTGCACGCCCGTGCAGGCACATTCGCCGCAGGCGTACAGACCCGGCAGCGTCGAGCGACCGTCAATGTCGACCGCTATCCCGCCCATGAAGTAGTGTGCTGCGGGCGATACGGGCACAAGGTCGCTCCGCAGGTCGATCCCGTGCTCCAGACACCGGGCTGCGATGTTGGGGAAGCGCCGCTCGATGGCGTCCGGCGGAAGGTCGCGGAAGTCAATGAACACGTGATCCTCGCCGCTCTTCGCCATCTCCGCCACGATGGCCCGGGCGACGATGTCCCGCGGCGCAAGCTCGGCGCTGGGGTGGTAGCTGGGCATGAACCGTTCGCCGGCCCTGTTGCGCAGGACCGCCCCCTCGCCGCGGGCTGCCTCCGAGATCAAGAACTTGGGATACCCGGCCTTGGCGAGGGCCGTCGGGTGGAACTGGATGAACTCCATGTCCGTGAGCTCGGCTCCGGACCGATAGGCGGCCGCGATGCCGTCCCCGGTGGCCACCGGCGGGTTGGTCGTCTCCCGGTAGAGCTGCCCGATCCCGCCCGTCGCCGTTAGCGTGGCCGAGGCGAGCAGTCGTACATCAGCCCCGGTGGACAAATCCACGGCCAGGGCGCCAATGCAGCGACCGCCCTCCGTGAGGAAATCCACGAGGAATGTGTGCTCGAGGATTGTGACGTCTTCCCGCTGCTGCACCTGCGCCACGAGCGCTCGCTCGATCTCGCGCCCGGTGGCGTCTCCCAGGGCATGCGCGATCCTGCGCGCCCGATGTGCGGCCTCCCGCGTCAGCGCCAGGCGGCCGTTGTGGGTATCGAACCGACAGCCCAGCATGATGAGCTGCCCCACCTGCTCGGCGCCCTCCTCGGTGAGCACGCGGGCTGCACCCTCGTTGCACAGCCCCGCGGCCGCCGAGATGGTGTCCTCCAGGTGCAGCGTCGGCGAGTCCTCGTCCTCCCACGCAACCGCCACGCCGCCCTGCGCGTACAGCGTGCTGCCCTCGCTGAGCACGTCCTTGGTAACCACCGTGACGCGTCCGCGCCCGGCGAGGTTCAGTGCCGTCCACAGTCCGGCGATGCCGCTGCCGACCATAAGGAACTCGGACTCATGCGTCTGCACGTCGCAGAGGCTCCCACTAGTGCCGCATTCGGTAAATCCATGCGGAGTATTGATGAGGGCGCCGTGGTGTTCGCCGTTGCTGTGGCCAGTGATACGGATGCGGATCGGCGCGCCA
>JASFTE010000706.1:0-3207 GCA_050114035.1 Armatimonadota bacterium
GGTGCGGTCCCCGCGGTCGAAGGACATGGTAGCGGCGAGCGGGAGGTCCGGCGCGGCTTGCCTGGCGGCCTGCACGGCCGCTTCGAGCTCCTCGATGGCGATGAACGTCTCGAGCAGGACGAAGTCAACGCCGACGGCCATGTGGGCGGCGATCTGCTCGGTGAAGATGGCCACCGCGTCGTGTATCTTGAGGTCGCCGAACGGCTCGACGATCTCGCCCGTGGGGCCGACGCAGGCGGCGACGAAGACCCTCCCGTCGGCGGCGTCCCGGGCGACGCGGGTGGCGGCCTCGGCGAACTCGGCCGTGCGCCCGTCGTGCCCCGCGCGGGCCAGGTGCGGGCGAGTGGCCACGAAGGTGTTGGTCTCGATGACGTCGGAGCCGGCGGCCATGTAGTCGCGCAGGACGCCCGCGACCGCGTCGGGGTGGGAGACGTTCCACTCCATCTTGTCGAAGTCCGGCGCGCCGGCAGCCGTGAGACTCGTGCCCATGGCGCCATCGAGCAGGAGTATCTCAGATTGCGCTGTCTCCAGGAGACCCTTGTCGGACATGCTCGACCCCCGTGCGGCCCGGTCGGGCCGCTAGTCGAAGATGGATCTGCGTTCGTCGGGTGCGGCTGGCTCCGCCGGCGGCGGTTCAGAGAGCGGGCTGGGCTCCCCGGGCTGAGCGGCGTCGGCAGGCTCGGGCTCCGCCGGGGGCTGCCGGATGCCATGGGCGATGGCGCGGGCCATGGGGAGCAATACGGTCGCTCCGTCGTACGTGCGGATGTGCACGTAGAGCGGCGATACCCGCGTTAGCTCCCCCTCGGTGTCGCCGATAGTGATGCGGTCGCCCACCTCCGGCAGAGCATGTTCCTTACCCCACTTGCTGCGGAGGTAAACGCCGAGGACGGCGCTCGCGACGACGTCCTTCGCGCCCAAGCCGGCGGCGAGCCCCGCGGCGATGAGTGCGGCGGCCGCGATGATGCCGCCGATGTGCAGTGCAGTCCCTATGAGCGAGATGCCGGCCGGGACGATGTTGACCCCGCGGAACAGCCCCGATGCCTGCGCGGCCACGAGCAGGCCGATGACCATGACGACGGCGGTGGCGATGCGGCCCCGGTGGAGGGCGACGGATGGGTCGGCGTCGGGCCGGGTCTCAATGGCGTGTCGGACCAGGAGCGAGATGACGTAGAACAGCACGGCGGTCACCACGAAGACGGCGACCGACGGCGCGAGCGGCTCCCCCCAGCTGCCGACACCGAATAGCCATTCCCACGGGTCCGTCGGCATGAGATAGCTCCCCTCCGGCAAACGTCCCTTGCGCGTCCGAGTCGTGAGATTGTAGGGAAATCGGGTGCGTGTGTCAACGGCGACAAGTGTGTGCTCGGTCGCGCGGGAGGAAACCCCGCGGGGAGGCGCGAATCCGGGCGCGTTGCGCTCCGGAGGAGGCCGTCATGCAAGTTGCCATCATCGGTGGGACAGGTGTGTACGCGCTCGAGGGCGCCGGGGACGTGCGGCGGGAGAACGTACAGACGGCCTATGGGCACGCGGAGGTCGTTGTGCTGCGGATGGAGGGCAAGGAGATCGCCTTCATGGCGCGCCACGGCGAGGGGCACACCATCGCGCCGCATCGGATCAACTATCGGGCTAATATCGCGGCGCTGAAGGAGCTGAGCATTCGGAGCGTCATCGCGACGAATGCCGTCGGCTCGCTGCGGGAGGAGTGGCGGCCGCCGGCGCTGGTGCTGATCGATCAGTTCATTGATAACACGAAGGGGCGGGCGGATACGTTCTTTGACGGCGGGGACGGCGACGTGCAGCATGTGGACATGACGGAGCCGTACTGTCCGCGGTTGCGGGAGGCGGTTCGGTCGGCGGCGGGGGAGCAGGGGATCGACTTGCACGACGGCGGGACGTATCTATGTGCTGAGGGACCGAGGTTTGAGACGCCGGCGGAGATCCGGATGTATCGCTCGTGGGGCGCGGATCTGGTGGGCATGACGAACTACCCCGAGGTCGCGCTGGCGCGGGAGGCGGGCATCTGCTACGCGGCAGTCTGTCTGGT
This sequence comes from Armatimonadota bacterium, assembly GCA_050114035.1. GTDB lineage: Bacteria > Armatimonadota > Zipacnadia > JAUWAU01 > JAUWAU01 > JAUWAU01. Next base: position 2,045 of record JASFTE010000706.1, read on the forward strand.
GACGAATCTGGCGGCCGGGATCTCAGCGGCGCCGCTGAGCCATCTGGACGTGGTCGCGAGCATGGAGGCGCAGGTGGAGCAGGTGAGGGAGTTGGTGCTGGGGGCGGCGCTGGCGGAGGGTGAGGGTGGGGAGTGCAGTTGTCGTGAGCCGATGGCGTAGCGGAGAGGCGGAAGAAGTCAGAAGTAGAGGACGGGAAGACAAGGGCAGGGAGAAGCCATGACCGAGAAACGCGATACCAAGATGCCGGCGACGATTGAGTGGGTGGAGGGGGGCGTCGTGCGGTTGATCGATCAGACGCGGCTTCCGCAGTCGCTGGTGTTCGAGGACTGCACCAATCACGAGCAGATCGCCGATGCGATACGGCCGCTCAAGATACGCGGCGCGCCGGCCATCGGATGCGCGGCGGCCTTCGGGCTGGCGTTGTGTGCGTACCACAGCAATGCGGGCAGCGTCGAGCAGCTCCTGGCCGAGCTGGAGGCAGCGCGGGAGGTCCTGGCTGCCACTCGGCCGACGGCGGTAAATCTCTTCTGGGCGCTCGAGCGGACCATGGCCGTGGCGCGGGAGACGGCGAAGAGCGGCGACGTCAAGCAAGTGGTCGAGGCACTCGTCGCCGAGGCCAGGGAGGTGACCGAGGAGGACTACGGGCGCTGTGTGGCCATGGGCGACTATGGCGCGGAGCTGATTCCGGAGGGCGCGAACGTCCTGACGCACTGCAACGCCGGGGCGCTGGCGACGGCCGGCTACGGCACGGCGCTGGGGGTCATCCGGTCGGCGCATCTGCAGGGCAAGGGCATCCACGTGTGGGTCGATGAGACGCGGCCGCTGCTGCAGGGCTCGCGGCTGACGGCGTGGGAGATGGTCCGGGAGGGCATACCGGCGACGCTGATCTGCGACAACACGGCGGCGAGCCTCATGGCGCAGGGGAAGGTCACGTGCGCCGTGGTCGGGTCCGACCGGATCGCGGCGAACGGCGACGTGGCGAACAAGATCGGCACCTACGGCGTGGCGGCGCTGTGCCACGTGCACGAGATTCCGTTCTACGTGGCCGCGCCGGTCTCCACGGTGGACTATTCGCTCAAGAGCGGGGCGGACATACCCATCGAGCAGCGCAGCGCCCGGGAGGTCACGCACCTGGGGATGCAGACCGACGAGAGCGCGGCGG
>JASFTE010000707.1:0-3207 GCA_050114035.1 Armatimonadota bacterium
GCCCGATATCTACACCGCGGCGGACCGCCATTTCGGAGGCTGGCGGTCCGCGGCCGACCAGACTGGCGGGCCCGCTCCGGAGTCGTTCGCGCCGCTCACCGCCCATCAGGTCGTGACGATGGACGAGCCCGTTCAGGACTTCTCGATCGTCTTCACGCATCTCGGTCCGGGTGTGCGTACCGACACGGCGGACACGTACGCAATGGACGTCCTGGTCGCGGTTCTCAATCACCCCGCTTCCCAGTTCCAGCTGCAGCTGGTAGCGAGCGGGCCGTTCAACTATCTCGATGTCGAGTACCGGACGCTGAACGATGTGGGGCAGATCACGTTCTCTGGCAAGGCGGACGTGATACGAGCGCGGAACGCCGTCACCGCCTTGGTCGCCGCACTCGACGGGCCGACACTGTGGCGAGCGATCACCGACGAGGACTTGGAAATCGTGCAGAAGCAGCGTGCACTAGCCAGTGCGCTGGCGCTCGAAGAAACCGCGACGCTTGCCCCGAGCCTGGCCTACTGGTGGGCGGTCGCCGGCATCGACTACTACCGGACATACCACAGCCACCTGAGCCGACAAACGGCGGACGACATCCGGCGCGTCGTGGACCGCTACATCGCGCGCCGAGCAAGGGTGGTCGGCCTGCTCGGACCACGTGCCACCGTCGAAAGGATTGCCGCATGGCTGCGACAGTTCGCTCCGTCACCGCGGTGAGCCGGCGGCGGCGGAAGGCCGCCTTCGCGTTCGCGCTGCTCCCCCTCGCGCTTGCCGGGGGCGGTTCGCCTACAGCGGTGACGTCGCAGGCGGTTGCCGACACGACCACGACTGTCGCGTACGACGTCGATGGACTGCACGTCGTCCAGCGCATCGTCCCGGGGAGCCACGTTGTGGCCGTGCGTCTGTTTCTCCTGGGTGGGACGCGCCAACTGACCGCCGAGACGGCGGGCATCGAAGCGCTCCTGCTGCGTGCGGTCGACCTCGCCACCCAGTTGGACATGGCCCGCGCGGGCGGACGCACGATCCGCTCCATCGGGGCCGATTGGAGCGTGACGGGTTTCCTCTCACTCCGACAGGACTTCGACTCGGTCTGGGCCACCTTTGCGGGGCGGTTCCCGGACCCCCCGTTGTCCGACGCGGCCGTGACGCGCGCCAGAGCCGAGCTCGTGACAGACGCTCAGCGGCGCAACACGCACCCCGACCTTCGGATCAGTGAGATCGCGCAACTCGTCGCGTTTCCGGAGCACCCGTACGGAATCGAGCCGCACGGCACGACCGAGTCGCTCGCTGGCCTCACCCGTGCCGATGTGGAGCGGTACACCGCAGAGCACCTGGTCCGGTCGCGCATGCTGCTCGTCGTAGTGGGCGCCGTATCGCAGCAGGAGCTGGCGTCCCGCGTCGCCGCCACCCTCGGCCGCCTTCCCCGGGGCGCATACGAATGGACCCTGCCGCCACGCGTTCCCGTGCGCCGGAGGAGCTGGCTGACCGAGCACCGGCTCCTGCCGACCAACTACATCCTCGGCTATTTTGCCGGACCACCTCCGAGCGATGGCGACTACTTCGGCTTCCGCGCCGCCACAGAGCTGCTGTCCGCCTTCATCGCCAGGGCCGTACGCGATCAGCGGTCGCTCTCCTACGCGGCCTACGCCCCGTTTCTCGACCGCGCGATTCCGATCGGGGGCATCTACGCCAGTACCCAGCAGCCCGCCGACGTCTATCGGGCCATACAGGAGGCGGTGGCCGACCTGCGGGCGGACGAGGTGCACCCCGAAGCCCTGCGGCGGTTCCTGAGTCAGTTCACGCTCGACGAGCTGCGCCGGCGAATGACCAGCGACGGGCAGGCAGACGCTCTGGGCCGCGCCCAGCTCTACTTCGGAGACTACCGCGTCGCGGATGACTACGTTCGCCGCCTCCGAAGCATCCGCCCCTTGGACGTGCGGCGCGCCGCGAGGCGGTACATGGAGCACATCCAACTCGCCTATCTCGGGGATACCACGCGCATGGAGGGAAGGTGGTGACCGCGCCTGGTGTACGCGGGTCGCGAGCGCTCGGGGTGACGAGCAGGCGGTGACCACAGAAGGCGAGCGGCCAGCAGCCGCTGCCCCTCGCGTCCCACGTCCCGCAGATGACGCCCATTCGCGTCGTAGCCGAGCGCGCACGTTTGACGGGCGGTCAGGCGCGCGGGCGGTCGGGCGGACAGACCGCCTGACCGCCTGCCGGACTGCCCGAAGCCGCGGGATTGCGCTTGTGCCCCTGGCGTTGATACGAGCACGTTCACCGAGAGGCGCGGCTGGCAGGCGGACGCTCGCGGGTCAGGCGCGTAGCCGCTAGACGGCTAGGAGGAGTATCACCAGATGAGAGCGCTCTCTCCTACCAGCACGGCACTGGCTCTCACCGTAGCCCTCCTGCACCTTCCGGCCGATGCCTGGAGCCAAGGTGCTGCAACCCCCGAGGCGGCTGCCGAGGGCTTGGTGGCGGCTCTTCGCGAGGGAGACTGGGACGGGATGGCCGAGCGAATGCATCCCGCCGCGCTCGCAGAACTCCGGCAGTTCCTCGAGCCGATCTTCAGGATCCCAGAGGCGGAAGAGCTACGTACCGTAGTATTCGGCACTGGAAGTGAAGCGGCGTTGCTGGAAATGCCTGATGGGAGGTTGTACGCGGATTTTCTACGGTTTGCGATGACACAGGACCCGCGATTGGTCTCAAGTCTGGCAACCGCGCAGGTGGAGGTGCTTGGTCACTTGATGGAGGGGGACACGGCTCACGTGGTCTCCCGTTTCACGATGACCGTGGAAGGCATCACGATGTCCAGGATGGACGTATCGAGTTTCCGGCAGCACGACGCCCAGTGGCTTGGCCTGTTGACAGGCGATATCACGGCCTTGGCGGCAGCACTGCAAGCAGCATTTGAGCAGGCTGGAGCAACCCGGCAGGCGGCTGCCGAGGGCCCCTACGATCCCACCGCGGACGCCCACCAGGACATCGAGGATGCGCTGCGGCAGTCGCAGGGCGACCAGAAGCTCGTCCTGCTGGACTTCGGCGCGAACTGGTGCGTGGACTGCCTAGTGCTCGACGAGCTCTTCCAGGACTCCAAGGTGGCGGAGTTCCTGCAAGCCAACTTCCGCGTGGTGCACATCGACGTGGGCGAGTTCGACCGGAACCTGGACATCTCCGATACCTACGGCAATCCGATCGCGAACGGCGTCCCAGCTGTG
>JASFTE010000708.1:0-3199 GCA_050114035.1 Armatimonadota bacterium
GGAGCCTGCCGCGGATGCTGCAGGAGGGCGGGCTCGTGATGTCGAGCGGTTCGAGCTGGTTCGTGTGGGTGAACAACCTGACGGCGGATCAGTTCGAGCACCTGCGGACGTGCGTGGGGCTGGTGGACGCGCGGCGGGAGGCGCTGGGCCGGACGCACTCGCTGAACCCCATCGCGGTGCTCCTCAGCGAGACGACGTGGGAGGCGGGCCTGACAAGCGCCGAGGACGGCTACTACGACAGCAGCACGCCGCGGAACCTGGCGTTCGCTCTGCAGGACGCCTACTACGGCGTGGACGTGGTGAACGAGAAGACCTTCCGCGAGCGCCGCGGGCACTACCGGGTTGTGTGCGTCCCCGCGCAGCGCGTCATCGCGCCGGATACGTTCCGGCGGCTGTGGGAGTTCGCGGCAGAGGGCGGAACCGTCCTCGCGACCGGCGGGGCCATGCGCCCGGGCGCCGAGGAGCACTCGGAGACCGGGCCGCGCCTCGGCTTGACCCGAACGTTCAGAAGCGACCATGAGCGACTCGCGCTGCAGGTTGGTGGGGAGAGGATCCCGCTCAGAGGCGTATGGCACGCGCACGTCAGGGACGCGGAGGTGCTCGCGCGCTTCGAGGACAGCGACGTGCCGGTGCTCACGTCTCGGCCGTTGAGGAAGGGCCGGGTGGCCTACCTGGCGCTCTCCGGCTTCCCGTATCCCGACGAGGACGGCCTCGCCCCGTGGCTCATGGAGAAGCTGGGCATCCCGCCGATGGTGTCCGTCACCGGCCCGGCGCGCGACCGGCATCTCGTGTTCTCGGTGCGCCAGCGAGGGGAGAGCCAAGTCATCGTGCACGTGAGCGACCTGACCACCTACGCCGACGGGCAGCGCGTCGAGCCGAACAGCAGCCACGCCATCGACGCGATGCGCCCCCTCCCGGAGCTGCGTGTTCGCCTGGCGCTTCCGACCGGGCCGAAGCTCGTGCGGGCGGCGCCGCGCACGTGCGCATCGGCGGCGGCGTGGGAGAACGGCATCCTGCGGCTCACGCTGCGGAACTTCACCACCCACGCCGCGGTCATCATGGACACTGAGCCGCCGGCCTCGGTGGGCTTCCTCCCCGCGGGCACGGAGCGGGCGCCTGTGCGGAAGTACGAGGAGCCGCGGGTGCTGCTGTCGGAGGACTTCGAGACAACGCCCGTCGGCAAGTTCCCCGAGAAGCCCATCTGGACGGCGCAGGACGACGCGGAGACCGCCATCCGGGTCACAGACGAGGCGGCGGCCGATGGCGAGCGGAGCCTGGCGTTCGTGGACTCGCCGGACGCGCGGGCGTCGTTCGTGCCGTATCTGATGATGCGCCCGCGGCGGCTGCAGCGAGGCCGGGCGAAGCTGTCGCTCGACGTGCGGCTGGAGCCCGGGGCGAAGGCCAATATCGAGCTGCGCGATGAGGGCGTGAAGCCCTACCTCGTCGGCCCGTCGCTTCGGTTCACGGGGGAGGGCAAGCTGCTGGCGCACGACAAGGAGCTGGCGACGTTCCCTGTTGGCGAGTGGATCCGCGTGGAGATGATGCTCGGCCTCGGGTACAGCGAACCGACATACGACCTGACGATCGCTCGTCGCGGCCAGGAGGCGCGCAAGTTCGCCAAGCTGCGCTACCGGGACGCGACCTTCTTCCGGTGCAGTTGGCTGGGTATCACGAGCTATGGCACGGCGGCGTCGAAGTTGTACATTGACAACATCCGACTGGAGCGTCTGCCCTGAATTCGGGGACAGACTACGGATTTCGGCGGACTTGCCAATGCCGTGTTTTCCGCATAGCCAAGCTGAGAACCAGCATTGCAGTGACGACCAGTCTGTGCGGAATCCGTGGTCTGTGAGGCTGTTGAAGAAGTGGCCCGGACGGTGCGCTCCTCGTTCCGTGGGGCGCTGAACCGCCTGATCACGCGCCGTTCTCTACGTCCGCGCCACTTCTTCAACAGCCTCTCTGTCCCCAGATCTAGGAGGGAGCGGCATTGCCCGATCGGCTCTTGTGGGGAGACCTTCACAATCACAACTCGGTAGGGCTCTTCCACTACTCGAAGGGGTCCCTGGAGCGCACGCTGGAGATCGCGCGCAGCCACCTGGACTTCTGCGCCTTCACCGGGCACGCGCATTGGCACGACATGCCACGGATGGCCGGCGACGCCCACGAGAAGTGGACCGAGGGCTTCGAGCACCACACGCAGCAGTGGCCGCGCACCTGCGAGCTCGTCGCCGAGGCCAACCAGCCCCCGTACTTCGTGGCCTTCCTGGGGTACGAGTGGCACTCGGCCCGGTTCGGCGACCGGAGCGTGATCTACCCCCACGACGACGGTGAGCTCTTCCACACCGACGACATCCAGAAGCTGCACGAGCATGCCCACCGCTCGGGCGCGCTCCTGATCCCGCACCACATCGGGTACAAGGGCGGGCTGCCCGGGCGGGGGATCAACTGGGACCACTACGACGAGACCGTCTCGCCGCTGGTGGAGATCTACAGCGAGCACGGCGGCGCCGAGCGCGACCGGGGCCCGTGGGCGTATCTGCGGCACAGCAACGGCCCCCGCACGACGCACCACACAATGCAGCACGGCCTCGAGCGGGGGTACCACTTCGGCGTCACGGCCTCCACGGACGACCACTTCGGCTACCCCGGCGCATATGGCGAGGGCCTCGTCGGCGTTTGCGCCGCCGAGCGGACGCGCGAGGCCATCTGGGAGGCGCTCTGGGCCCGGCGGGCCTACGCGGTGACGGGCGACCGCATCGAGGTGTCATTCAGCCTCAACGGTGCGCCGATGGGCTCGATCCTGGGGCCCGCGCGCGACCGGCACATCGAGGTCGCCGTGCGCGGCTGGGATGAGGTCGCCTCCGTCGAGGTGCTGCGCAACAACCGGGTGATCCATCGGCACTTCCCCGAGGATCACCCCGATGCCTCAGACGCGTGGTCGCCCCGCTGGAAGTGCCGCGTGGAGTTCGGCTGGGGGCCGTGGACGGCTTTCGGCATGCCACGGGTGGCGGACTGGAAGATGCTCTTGCGCGTCGAGCGCGCGCGGATCGCCGACGTGATGCCGTGCTTCCAGTCGGGGCCCTTCGATGAGGAGCGGCGCAACCGCATCCTGGAGCGGGACGAGACCATGTGCCGCTGGGAGTCGTACACCTCGCGGCAGGAGGCCTTCAACGAGACGCCCACAAACGCCGTCGTGGTC